>JBLGCL010000005.1:0-42535 GCA_047617305.1 Natronomonas sp. | reverse complement strand
CGTGGTCGGGAGAGATGTGCAACGACAGTATCTCGTAGCCATACTCGTCGCACACGTCGCGGAAACTCACTTCCAGCGAGTCTTCGATTGGTTCGAGTATCGCGTGGCGGTACTTCGGACACCACACGAAGTGGTAGGTGACGGTGTACACCGTGTGGTTCGACCGCTTCTCGCCCATACCTACCAATACAACGACCAATCAGAAGTCTTCTTTGAAGTGACTCACAGACTACCACCAGTAGACTTTTGGGCGTGGAAGAACAAGGGGTAGACGTGACGAAGCAACTCAAGGTATCCGACGCCGTGTACGACGACCTTGATGAACTCAAGGACGAGGAGGGGCACACGAGTTTCGACAGCGTACTCCGCACGCTCCTTCTTCACTACCGTCACGTCCAACCCAACGACCAAGAATGACAAACGCACAGGCTCTCGTCAAGACGCTGGACTTCCAACTCGACATCCAAAGTGACAACGAGAGCCTGCTGTACGACGCCACCCTCGAAGCGCGGTCGGTGTACAACGAAACTATCCGTCTCGCCAAGCAAGGCGTGGACTGGGACGCGATTCCCGACCGCGTGGCCGACGACGCCGACCTCGTGAAGAACACGACTCAGCGCGTCGTCGCCAAAGCACTCGGCGCGATGGAGAACTACTACGAGGACGACGACTTCGGCCAGCCCAGTCACACCAAGGACGGCGCGTACCCGCTCCGAGCGAACTACGAGGAGGGGTACAACCTGTCGCTCACCGACGACGGCGACGTAGCGTTCCGAATCAGCGCGAAGCCCTACAAGCACGTCAAGGGCGTTCTCGAAGGCGACGACGCCCACCTCGACGTTCTCAAGACCGCTCTCGAAAGCGACGAGTGGAAGATTGGGACGGCAGAAGCCCTCTTCCACAACGATAACGCCGAGTTGCACGTCAACGTCACCAACACCGAACAGACCGTTCGAGACAAGCAGGACTCGCGGACGGTCGTCGGTGTGGACGTGAACGAGGACAACGTGGCTCTCACCGCGCTCTCCGAGGATGGCATCGAGGACTCGTTGGTCATCGATTTCCCCGAAATCAAGTTCGAGCGCCACCGCTATTTCACGATGCGAAAGCGCGTCCAGAACGCGGGGAAGGACAGCATCCACGACACGTTAGAAGGGCGTGAGGAACGGTTCGTCCGCGACCGACTCCACAAGGTGAGTCGTCACATCGTGGAGTGGAGCCGTCAGTTCGAGAAGCCGTGTATCGTCTTTGAAGACCTCAAAGAGATGCGCGATAGTATCGACTACGGCACGCGGATGAACCGACGCTTGCACCACCTGCCGTTCCGTGCCCTTCAGTTCTATACGTCGTACAAGGCGTCGTTCGAGGGGATTCCGACTGGATGGATTGACCCGTACAAGACGAGCCAGCGGTGTCCGCTATGCGGGCACGCCGAACGAGCGAACCGCAACAAGAAGCGGTTCAAGTGTCGGTCGTGCGGGCATCAAGACCACAGCGACCGTGGTGCAAGCGTCAACATCGCCGTGAAAGGCATCAAGATACATCAGGACTGGAATGTGCCTGCTCTCAACAGCCTTCCCGTTGTTCGGAAGGTGTCGTTCGAAAGGCGGAGTCTTTCGTGATCACGAAAATCTTCGATTTTCGGACGACGACGGCAGGCATCGGGGGCCGTGGACGCCCCGACCGTGACCCACGACACCGTTCGAGGTTATCAGACCGATGGTATCGTGGGAGTGTCCGAGTAAACCACGGGAATCCTCGGGGCTTGACCCCGAGGCGGTTCACACCCTGGTGCTCGACTACGCCTGGGGCGGCCTGGGCGCCGCGATCGGGCCGACGCTCATCGCGACGCTGTGGTGGAAACGGTTCACCGCCAAGGGATCGGTCGCCAGCATGATCGTCGGAACGGTGACCATGATCATCTGGCCCCAGTGGGGTACAATCCTTGAGGCCCTGGGCACCGGGATCCCGAGCGCCGAGGCGTCGCCGTTCCTGAACGGCCTGCTGACGGTGTACGGGCTGTTCCCGGCGTTCGTCCTGTCCGTCGTGGCCCTGATCGTCGTGTCGCTCCTGACGACGCCCCCGAACCAGGAGGACATCGACGATCACTTCGATGTGTTCCAGAAACCGCTGTCGGCCGTCATGAGCGAGGATCGCGGCACGACCGGCACGCCGGATTTCCTCACCGACGGCGGGACGCCACAGCCCAAGGCCATCACCGAAATGGACTCCGTCCGTGCGCACGTAGAGGACGCTGACTACTGGGAGGACCACGACCAGGACGACCGCACGAGTAAATGACCGAGAACGTCGACGGAGCCGGGCCGGGCGAGTCCGCTGGGGTTCCCGAGCGGAGCGACGAGGCCGCCCCCCGGGAACGGGACGCGTCGTTCGACGCGCCGGGAACGGGGGCCATCGACGACCGCGTCCGCGAGACGGCGACGCTGACGGTCATTCCCCCGTCGATCCCGCGGGACGACGTCGGCGACGGCGGCCGGGTCGGCGCGGTCGCGTACCCGTACCGGGTCAGCAGGATCAACGTCACGATGGAACGCCCGCTGGTCGAGGACCGCACCGACGAGTTCGTCGTCAGCGTGGACCGGTCCCGCCGGCTCGCCGTTCGCGCCGACGTCGTCCCCGACAGGGTCGAGCGGACCGTCGAGGACGTCCTGGTCATCCCGCCGGAAATCGACGACCGCACCGCCGACGCCATCGCCCGGAAGTCGGTGTTCCAGTGGACGCTGCGGCGCTACTCCCTGAACCACGCGCCGACCATCGAGTTCGACGAGACCGTCGAGGCCCACAAGCTGTTCTGGATCGTGGAGCGCCCCGAGGGTGACGTCATCATCGACAGCGTCCGCGGCGACGAACGCCCGCTGGACGAGTAGCGGGCGGCCGTCGGTGAACCCCGGCGCCGTCGAGCCCCTAGAAGTCAGAGCCAAGTGTCGGGGGATCGAACGGGGCGTACATGGCCTGCGAACCCAGTCTGAATCCCGTCGAGAACATCACGTGTGCCATCGAGCAGTTCGTGGGCGTCGCCGGGAACGATCCCCTGGCGGCGGTGTCGCTCGCGATCGGCTTCCTGATTTTTGCCGTCATGGGGCTCACCGTCGCGTACCTGGGGATCGGCGCGATCATCGATCTCGTTCGGCCCGAGTCGAGCGGTCCACCGCCGCGCCGGCGAGCCTGATCGCCGCGGCCGGCTCCGGCCCGAGCGGCGACCCGGCAACGATCCCGTCCGCGTACTCCAGGAGGGCGTCGATCCGTTCGGCGACGTCCTCGGGCGCCCCCGCCACGGCGAACGCGTCGAGCATCGCCGGCGTGACGAGGTCGAACGCGTCCTCGAAGTCCCCCGCCTCGATCGCCGCCCCGACCTCGGCGGCCCGGTCGCCGTCGATCCCGTGGCGGTCGAGGGCTCGCTCGTCGGCCCCGCCGACGACGAAGGCGACGGGCTGTCGGGCCACCGTCCGGGCCGCGGCCGCGTCCTCGGCGACGCTGACGCCGGCGTAGACGACGAAGTCGGGCTCGTTTCGATCGGGATCGCGTTCGGCCATCCCTTCCTCGACGCGCTCGCTCGCCCAGGCCACGTCGTCGGGGTGGGACGCGTTCAGCAGGACCCCGTCGGCGTGCTTGGCGGCCATCCGGAGCATGTGCGGCCCCTGCGCGCCGACGTAGATCGGGATCGGTCCGGGTTCGAAGTTCAGGCCGGCGTCCGTCGCCTGGAACGTCCCGTCGTGATCGACGCGCTCGCCGTCGAACAGGTGTCGCGAGACCCGCATCGTCTCCAGCACCCGGCGGAGCGGCCGGTCCTGATCCTCGCCGAGGTTGGCGAGCGTCGAGCGGTCGCCCGGACCCAGCCCGAACAGCGCACGGCCGTCGCTGACCTCGTCCAGGGTCGCGACTCTCCCGGCGAGGGCGACTGGGTGCGTCTCGTACGGGTTGGCCGCCGCCGGCCCCACCCCCACCGTCTCCGTCGCGGCGGCGATCCGCGAGGCCGCCACGAACGGATCCCGGTTGTTGTAATGGCAGGAGCCCAGCACCGTGTCGAACCCCTCGTCCTCGGCCACGACGGCCAGGTCGACGGCCTCGGCGACCGGCCGGTCCAGCGAGAGTTCAACCCCGAGCATGGTTCGACCGGTCATCCCCCACCGTCCCCGTACTCCCACTCCCGGAGCGCCTGGCGCACGAAGTCCGTCGACACGTCCCGGAAGAGGTTGTCCGAACCGTCGAGGTCGCCGAACTCCCAGTCCTGGACGACCGTGACGGGGCGCCCCCCGGCGCCCTCGCCGGCGACGAGGTTGTGCGCGGCCGCCAGTTCGTCCACGACCGACTCGACGGTCACTTCGAGTTCGTGGTTTTCGCGATCGGTCTCGCCCCGCCAGTCGCGGCTGGCCGGCGTGCCGGCCCACCCGATCGCGACGCCGCGCTGGCCGTGCCGGAACGGGCGGCCACACGTGTCCGTCACGATCACCGCCGGCCGTCCGGTCAGTCCCGACCTGATTCGGGCGGCACTCTCGCTCGGTCGCTTCGGCAACAGGAGCAGGTCGTGCTCCGGGACGTTCGACCGGTCGATGCCGGCGTTCACGCCGACGTGTCCGAACCGGGTTTCCGTCAGGAGGAACGGCGCCTCCATGATGATTTCAGTCGACTCCTCGAGCACGGCCTGGGCGAACCGCGGGTCCTTCTCGTCGCCGGTGATCGACTCCAGACGGGAGGCTATCTCGCGGGCCCGCGGTCCCGCCGGGAACTCTTCGAGGTCAGCGAACCGTCCCTCGGCCTTGGAGACGACCGTGCTCGCCACGCAGACCACGTCGTCGGCCCGCAGGTCGACCCGGCCGTCGATCGTCGCGGCCAAGTCGTCGCCGGGCTCGACCTCCGGCAAGTCCGGGACCGGGAAGACGTTCATACCCGAGGGTGGACGCGCGGGGTGAAAAACGCCGCGCCCGCGGCGAAGGACGGAGCGGGACCGGGAACGGAACGGATCGTAACTCGGATGGCCGTCGACCGCAAGGCTCGACCAATGACTGACGACGTCGCGACGACCGCCGTTCGGGCCGTCGAGGCCGGCGGCGAGTACCTCCGCGAGCGCTTCCAGTCGGGCGAAACCGACGCCGACTACGACGAACACGACGTGAAGGCCCGGGCCGACCGTGAGTCCGAGGCCCGGATGCTCGAGGTCATCCGCGAGGCCCACCCGGACCACCGGATCTACGCCGAGGAGTCGGGCGAACACGACGGGGAGAGCGACTACCGCTGGATCGTCGACCCCCTCGACGGGACGAACAACTTCGCGGTCGGGCTCTCGACGTTCGCGGCCGCCGCGGCCGTCCTCGACGGGGGTCGACCCGAGTCGGCCGCCGTGTACGCGCCGATCCCCGACGACCTGTACGTGGCCCGGGCGGGCGAGGGCGTCCGCCACGACGGCGATCCGGTTGCCGCGACCGACGGCGACGCGGTGCCCCTGGAACGGGCCACCGTCGGCGTCGTGATCGGTCGGAGCGTGAAGGGCGACGACGACCGAGCGGCGGCCGCGGCGGCGATGGGCGAGGCCCTCGACGACGCCTGCAAGCGTTTCATCTGGGCCTGGGCGCCGACCGTCTACTGGGGGCTACTCGCCAGGGGCCGACTCGACGCGATGGTGACGCTGTACCCGGACGACGAGGAGCAGGTCGCCGGCGACCTCCTGGCCCGCGAGGCGGGGTGCGTTCACCGTCGGGCGGGGCCGCTCTCGGCCTACGTGGCGAACCCGGCGAACCTCGATCCCCTCTGGGCGGCGCTCGGCCCGGCGATGGAGTGAGCCCGCGGGATCCCGAGAGCGGGACCACGATCAGGGAGCGGGGAGTCGGATCTCGACGGCGCTCCCGCGCGGATCGTGCTCCCGGAACCGGAGGGACCCGCTCGAGCGCCTGACGACGTGGTTGACGAGCCAGAGCCCGAGCCCGCTGCCGTGAATCAGCGGTTGCACCTCCTGGCCCCCCGTGAGGACCTGCTGCTCCGCCGCCGGGATCCCCGGCCCGTCGTCCGCGACGGTGATCCGGACGTCGTCACCCGCCCGGACCGCGGCGATTTCGACCGCGGGACGCTCCCGGTCGTTGTGCACGATCCCGTTCTCCGCTAGCTCCCGGACGGCCACGCGGAGGTTTCGTTCCGCGGTGACCCGGAGGCTCTCCCCGCACTCCACGGAGAGGCGGCTCTCCGGATAGCTCTCCCGCAGCTCCGAGACGACCGTCGACAGGAGCGGCCGGAGTTCGACCGTCTCGATCCGCGGATCGTCCGAGAGCAGGCGGACGATCCGCCGCTCCTTGTCGGCCAGTTCCACGAGGTCGCGACCCGACGCCAGGATCTGTCGCGCGGACGCCGCGTGATCCCCGTCCGGGTCGTCCAGGATTTCCTCGGCGTGCCCCATCACGACGTTCATCTCGTTGTGGAGGTTGTGACGGAGGATGCGATCGAGCACCGTCAGCTGCTGCTCGCGGTCCCGCTGTTCCGTGACGTCCCGGCAGATGGCGACCGTGCCGTCGACCTCGCCGTCCTCGTCGTAGTGGGGGTACCGCGTCGTCGCGAACGTTCGGCTCCCCTTCGTCGGCAGCTCGGCCGAGACCTCGTAGTCGACGGGGGACGCCGTCTCGACGACCCGGCGTTTCATCTCCGCGATCCGCTCCGCCGCGTCGGCGTCCATGAACGCGAACTCGTCGGTCCCGAGGAGTTCTTCCTCGGTCAGTCCCGCGTACTCCGTTACGGCGTCGTTGACCACCCGATAGTTCCCGTCGAGGCCCTGGAGCAGGATCGGGTCGTCCACGCGCTCGACGATCCCACGGTAGGTGCGCAACTCCGACTCCATTTCGACGCGCTCCGTGACGTCGCGAAGTGTCCCGACGCCCCACGCGAAGTCCCCCTGCTCGTTCGCGATCGGATAATAGCGAACGTCCATCGTTCGGGGCTCCCCGTCCGGCCCCCGGCGCTCCATCTCGAACTCGACGGGCTCTCCTTCCTTGGCGCGTTCGATGTACGGCTCGATCCTCGAAAACGTCTCCTCGCCGAGACATTCCTCGATGGAGACCGCCCCGACGTCGTCCCGAGAGAGCCCGTAGAACTCCCGGTAGCGCCGATTGGCGAATATCACGGTGTTCTCCTCGTCGATCGCCACCAGGAGGTCGATCGACTGCTCGACCGCCTGCTCGTACCGCCGGAGCTGCCGTTCTCGCTCCAGGCGATCGGACACGTCCCGGATCAGCCCGATGAATCCCCGGACCTCGCCGTCGTCGTCCCGCAGGTAGAACACGTTCGTCTCGCCCGGAAACACGGCCCCCGACTCCGTCTCGTAGTTGACCGTGACGTAGTGGTTCGGGTCCGCCATCCGCCCATCGAGTGCTTCGCCGAGGCGTTCGTACTCGGCCTCGTTTTCGTACACGTATGACGTGTGTTTCCCCTCGATCTCGTCGAGGTCGTATCCGAACAGGTCCTCGAAGGCGGGATTGCAGTCGACGATTCGCTCGTCCGTGTCGACCACGAGGATGGCGTCGCGAATGCTCTCGAACAGCGTCCGGTAGCGTTCCTCGCTCTCGCGGAGCGTCCGCTCCATCTCGCGGCGCTCGGTGACGTCACGCGCCATGGCCAGCCGGTAGTCGGCGCCGTCGATCGTCACTGACGCCGCCGACACTTCGACCGGAAACCGCGTGCCGTCCGAGCGCACGTGCTCGTCCTCGATCGGGGACTCGCGGTTACCGTCAGTCGTCTCGATGAACGACAGGTAGTCCGGCACGTCCTCGAACCGGGCGGAGATGTCCGGAACGGTCAACGAGTGAAGCTCCTCGCGATCGTACCCCAGCGACTCGCAGGCGGCGTCGTTCGCGTCGACGATCGCGGCCGTCTCGTCGTCGATCACGAACGCGGCGGCGTCGGCCCGATCGATCAGTCGCCGGAGCAACGCCCGGTCGTGCTCGCTTTTCCTGCGTTCGGTGACGTCTCGGCAGATCAGGAGCACCGCAGGTTGGCCCCGCCAGGCGATTCGGGTGACCGTCACCTCGACGACCCGTTCGTTCCCTTCGGCGGTGACGACGGCCGTCTCGAAGCGATCGAGCCCCCGCTCACCCTGTCGGACATCGTCGATCCGTCGGGACGCTTCGGTCGCCGCGTCCTCCCGGAGGCGGTCCGCGAGGGGGGTCCCCTGGAGCGCCGCTTGATCGTCCACGGCGAACAGCTCCAGGCCGGCGTCGTTGACGTAGACGAACCGGCCGTCCTCGACCACCGCGATCGTGTCGGGCGACGCTCGGAGGACGGTCTCGGCCTTTCGCCGCATGTCGACCAGCGGCGACCGGGATCGGTGGTACCGGACGGACTCCCGAACCAGGTCGGCCAACCGATCCCATTGGTCCCGGTAGCTCTCCTTGATGAGGTATTCGGTGACGTTGGCCGAGATTGCTCGGCTGGCCACCGCCTCGCTCCCTTCGGCGGTGAACAGGAGAAACGGGAGGTCGGGATGTTCGGAGCGGACCGCTTCCAGGAACGCGATCCCGTCGGTATCGGGGAGGTCGTGGTCGCTGATGACGCAGTCCACGTCCCCCCCGCGGAGCAGCTCCAGGCCGTCCTCGACGCGGGACCGCTCGACGACCTCGAACCCCTCACGGCTCCCGAGCGCGCGCCGCGTCGCCGACGAGTGCTCCCCGTCGGTCGTGACGTAGAGGACGGTGATAGCCGCCGATAGTGACCGATCCGCCATGCAGTAGCTACATCGTGTCCATCCATCGTGTTAAACCCGCTGGCCTTCCCGTCGCGTCGAATCGCGTCCCCCGGCGGTCCGGCGTGACCCGGCCACGTGGCCTTCAAAATGAAGCCCTGAAGAAGCCACAGTTAAGTACGACCCATCCCAGATCTGTACAAGGCCATGGATCAAGAACGCGGTATTTCATCGGACCTCGAGGACACGCTCGAGGAGCACAGGCGCGGGAGCACGACCGTCTCGGGAACGCTGGTCGTCAGCGATCAGGAGGCGTACGTCGGGGACGAGATCACGCTGAGAGGGGCCAACCTCCCGGCCGACCGGGAGTTCGACCTGTACTGGCGATCCACGGAGGGGCGGTGGGGCGTCATCAAGGCCAACGAGGTCGTCGGGCCACAGTACTCCCCCCGGACCGACCGGATCGGGAGCGTCAGGACCGACGAGTCGGGCGGGTTCGAACTCGACTGGGAGATTCCCCAGGACTACGGCGGCTCCCACGCCATCGAACTCCGGACGGGGGACGACGACACGGTCGCGAAGGCGGAGGTCGACATCACGCCCTGGTTCGAGATCGACGGGACCGATGCCACGATGGGCGAGGCGTTCACCATCACGGGGTACGGTCTCGGGCCGAACTTCCTGACCAACAACTACCAGGTCACCTGGGACAACAGCACGGTCGGGTTCATGACTGGCGTCCAGAACCGGGGGACGGCAACGGCCAGGATCAGGGCCGTCGGGCCGCCGGGCGACCACGTCATCCGGGTCTGGCGCAACTACTACGGCCTGCCGTACCTCCAGAACAACACCCAGTCCCCGTTCGGTCCCGTCGCCGGCGGCCGCCAGTCCGGCTGGACCGTGACCACGACCGAACCCGAGGAACCGCCGGAGACCGCCTGGGTCGATCCCCTCCTCGACGAGAACCCGCTGCCGGTCCACTACCCCGAACTCGACGAGGACACCGAGGCCGAGATCTCGGTCTCGCCGACCTCCGGCCAGCCGGGAACGACCGTCTTCATCTCCGGCGAGGACTTCCCCGCGAACACCGAGGTCGAGTTGATCTGGTACCGCCACGAGGGCGAGCACGCCCAGGGCATCCCGATCACGGCCGAACCCAAGCCCGACGTGCTGCCGAACGTGACCACCGACGAGAACGGCGCGTTCCAGGTCGAGGTGGAGATGCAGCAGGATGTCGGCGGCACCCGGCCGATCACCGCCAACGTCGACGGAACGTCCGTCGCCGTCACCGGGTTCATGATGCAGCCCGACATCGTCGACATCACCCCGAAGCGGGGCCCCGTCGGGACCGAGATCGAGGTCGAGATCACCGGGATCGGCTGGACCGAGTACGAGACGGCGCCCTTCTTCGTCTACGACAACAAGATGCTCGGGTACGTCTGCGGCCAAGACCTGCCGACGAAGCGCGCGAAATTCGACGCGGCCGGCGAACCGGGCTGGCACTTCATCGACGTCTATCCCAACATCTTCCCCGAGACGGACGCCGACGAACTCGACTTCGGGATCAGGCCCCACCTCTCGTACCTGGACAACCACCCGGTCCGGCCGCTGCCAGCGCTGCACCTCGCGTTCGAGATCACCGAGTGATCGCCGGCCGCACGATCACTAGGACGCCCACGTCCACCGCGCGTCCAGGACGTACCGGTACACGCCGCTCACCAGGATCGCCAGGAGGTTCGCGAGGAGGTAGAGGAAGCCGTACCAGTCGACGAGCAGGTAGAGGATGCCGAGCTGGATCGGGATGGCGCTGCCCCGGACCACGTTCGTCTTCACGAGGCCGGAGAAGAAATCGAGGCGGCCGATGTTGCGGCTGGCTCGAAAGGTCCAGGCGTTGTTGAGGACGTACTGGAAGATGATCGTACACTCGATCGCGACGGTCGCGCCCAGGAGGTAGTGCAGGCGACCGAACTCGACGAACGCCCACAGCAACGCCAGCTGGAGGGCCGTCGCGAGGGCCCCCACGACCACGTACCGCCGGAGCTGTTTGGCGATCGGGCCGTACAGGAGGTACCGGAGGAAGGTCCGAATCATCCCGCAGGGCCCTCCGAACGTCTTTCGCCGCCGGGAGCGACCGACGTCGGGCCGTCCCCGTTCCACGAATCCGCGGAGCGGGTCGATCCCCGACGCTCGACCGGCCCCGCCTCAGTGCCCCGTTCCACCCGATCGGCGCGGTCCATCAGGCTTCGTGGACCGTCACGTCGAGGTCGCCGTCCTCGACGTCGGCGGTCATGAGCGAGACCGTCTTGGCGGGACTCGCCCCCGTCGCACTACCGGGGTTGAGCAGGCGGACCCCGTCGACGACCTCGTCCATGACCTGATGCGTGTGGCCCGCGATCCCGATCGCGTCCGGGTTCTCCTCGGCGACGATCGAGGCCACGCGCTCCTCGTAGCCCTGCACCGGGCCGGAGCCATGCGTGACGACGAACTTCACGCCGTCGACCGACAGCGTCGCCACCTCCGGGAGCCCGAGCGACACCGGATCCATGTTCCCCGTTACGGCGGTAAGGTCGTCGGTGAGGTCGTCGACCGACTCGTAGGCAGGTTCCGAGTCGAAGTCGCCGGCGTGGACGACGTGGTCCGCGTTCGCGATCCGTTCGCAAACCCAGTCCGGGATCTCACCCGCCCTCGACGGGACGTGCGTGTCGCTGAGGATGGCGATCCTGCTCATGTTCGGGCCTTGGAACGGCGTCCCGTAAGTCGTTCGGTCCGGGGCGGCGGGCGACGGGCCGCAGGACGCCCACCCTCGTCACGCGTTACTAATCACCAACCACCGAGAACCGGCGACAGGTTTTAGAGCGCCCGTCGTTCCGCGAGTTATCCGTTACCAAGTTCCGGGAAGGGGTCGCGAGCGGGATCGGCCCCGCGTGCAACGGCAAGACTCACCCTCCCGGAGACCGTCGCTCCCCCCCATGACGGATCCGACGCACGTCGTCACTGCGTTCCTCCGGAACGACGGGCGGGTCCTCCTGCTCCGCCGGAGCGACGCGGTCGGAACGTACGAGGGCCAGTGGGGCGGCGTCTCGGGATACGCTGAGGGCGATCCCGACGAGCAGGTGTGGGTCGAGATCGACGAGGAGAGCGGCCTGGCCGACGCGGTCGACCTCGTCCGGAGCGGTCGGCCCGTCGAGTTCCAGGACGCCGACCTCGACCGGGACTGGGCCGTCCACCCGTACCTCTTCGACTGCGAACGTCGGGCCGTCGAGGTGAGCGACGAACACGTCGAGTACGAGTGGGTGCACGCTCCCGAGATCCGCCGGCGCGAGACGGTCCCCGAACTGTGGACCGCCTACGAGCGCGTGACCCCGTCCGTGCGAACGATCGCGGCCGACGACGAACACGGGTCCGCGCACCTCTCGATCGTCGCGCTCGAAATCCTCAGGGACCGGGCAACAGTCACGGCCGGCGGGACGAACGACGCGGACGACGCCGAGTCCGCCACCGAAGAACTCTCGCGTCTCGCCCCGCGACTGATCGAGGCCCGGCCGAGCATGGCCGCGCTCCGCAACCGCGTCAACCGCGTCATGGCGGCGGCCGACGCGCCGGGCGAGGTCGAAGCCGTCGCCGCCGACGCCATCGACCGGGCGGCGACGGCGGACGAGGCGGCCGCCCGGATCGCTGCCGAGCGCGTCGCCGGCGAGCGCGTGCTGACGCTCTCGCGCTCCGGGACGGTCCTGACGGCACTTCGTGGATCGGATCGGGACGAGGAAGCCAGTCGAGAGGACCGCGACGCGGACGACGGCGCCGAGCACCTCTTCGTCGCCGAGTCGCGACCGGCCCGGGAAGGGATCGACGTCGCGGAGACGCTCGCGGAGACCCTGCCCGTGACGGTCCACACCGACGCCGCCGTCGCGCACGTCCTCGCCGAGGAAGCGGTCGACGCCGTGCTGGTCGGCGCCGACACCGTCCTGCCCGACGGCCGGGTGCTCAACAAGACCGGCACCCGGACGGTCGCCGCGGCGGCCGCCCAGGAGGACGTACCCGTGCTCGTCGTCGCGGCGGCCGACAAGGTGTCCCCCGACGACGCCGTCAATCGCGAGTTCGGCCCCGCGAGCGACCTCTACGACGGCGACGCCCCGGTGGACGTCCTGAACCCGACCTTCGACGTCACGCCGCCCGACCTCGTCGACGCCGTCGTGACCGAGCGCGGGGCGCTCCCGACCGAGGACGTCGAATCGGTCGCCGAGGACCACCGCGAGAACGCCGACTGGTCGCTCTGACGACCGTCGAACCGCAAAACGACGGGGTCAGGACGGTTGGGCCCCGCTCGCGCCACGGCGTTCACGGAACGTGAGGAGCCAGAGGACCCCGAGACCCAGCAGGAACGCCAGGGCAAACGGGACGCCGAACAGGAGCATCGTCAGGACGCTCTTGTTCGTGGCGAAGATCGCGAGCACGAAGACGGCGAAGACGGTCTCGCGCCACCGGCCGGCCATCGTTTCGAAGGAGACGATGCCGCCGACGTGGAACAGCACCACCGTGATGATCACGTCGACGAACAGGCCGACGCCGCCGGTGAGCATGAACACCATCCAGAAGAACTTCTTCAGGCGGAAGGCGATCACCATGTCGGCCAGCAGGGCGTCCGAGACCAGGAACGAGATGGTGGCCGGCGCGATCACGAAGAAGCCGAGGACGCTCCCGGCGAGGAAGCCGACCACCAGGCTCATGCCCCAGACGCCGAAGACCCGGCGGTCGCCGGAGACCAGGCGCCGCTCCTCGAGCGCCGGCCACGCGTAGTAGAGGATCAGGGGCACGATCGCGATGATCGCGATGATCGCGCTGAGTTTGACGGCGAAGATCAGCGCCTCGACGGGATGGAGCGTGATGACGAACGACTGGCGTTCGGTGAGCGTCGCCACCAGTTCCGACCGCGACATCGCCTCGACCTCCGCGACGGTGAACGCGTCGCCCCCAGCGAGGATCCGCCCGATGACGTCTCGTGAGACGCGACTCAGGAACTGCGACATGAGAAACCCGATGCCCCCACGGTAGAGCCCGAAGAACGTGGTGAAGAGGATCGCCAGGAACACCACGACGATGCGGAACATCCTCGAGGTGAGGCTCTCGAAGATGAACCGGAGGTCCCAGTAGTACCCGCCGATGTCGTCCTCGGTGGTCTCCTCCTCGGTGAACGCGTCCACCATCCCCGCGGTGGTCTCGGTGACGACGTCGCCGGACTCGCCGGCCGCTTCCGCGGCCGCGTCGTCCGCCGTCGCCCCGTCGGACCCGGCGGCCGCCGCGGATTCCGCCTCCGCCGCAGCTGGCTCCGCCCCGTCCGCCGTCTCGTGTGCTTCGTCGAACCGGTCGAGGATGAGCTGGGCCCGCTCGGGATCGTCCTCGTCCATCGCCGCCCTGGCGGCCGAGACGGCCTCGTCCTCGGTCATCTCGGCGAACGCCTCGATCGGCGCGGCCCGCAGGCCCTCCAGGTCGAGTTGCCCGACGTCGATCTCGGCCGGGTCCTGGGCCCGGAGCGGGTCCCGGGAAACGACCGGCTGGCGGAGCACCTGGACGACGAAGACGGCAACGACGACCAGGGCGACCGCGAGACCGAGCATCGCGCTCACGTAGACCTGCCCCGCGACGCCGGCGACGGGGGCGATCGACTCGACCGAGAGCGGCGACGGCCGGATCAACCGCGGGAGCGCCGGGCGGATCGCCTCGTTGAACGCCCCCAACAGGCCCGCGGACACGAGGAGGTACCCTGCGACGGTCGCCGCTACCGTCACGCCGCCCAGCTGGAGGATTTTCCGGGCGAGGACCCCGCTCGCCTCCTCCGGGGCGGCGGCGGCCGACCGTCGGAGGTTCGTGAGTACCTTCGAAAGGCCGAGACTGAACCCGTAGAGGGCGATCAGCGGAACCGCCCACATGATCTGCGTGAACGGGTCCGGCGGCGAGAACAGGGCCCCGAACAGGAAGATGGCGAGGACCGCGTGACGCCACTTGTCCCGCCAGAACTCGTAGGGGATGATCTCCGAGTAGGAGAACGCGCCCATCAACAGGGGCAATTCCGCAGCCAATCCGAACGAGAGGGTGAGGAAGACGACGAACTCGGTGAACTCCACGATCCCGTACATGGGCTGGATGCCCGCCCTGGCGGCGTTGTTCGCCAGGAACTCGAACATGAACGGGAAGAAGACCGTGTAGGCGTAGACCATGCCGCCGGCGAACAGGAGCAGCCCGAGTGCCGCCAGGGCGACGATCTGCATCCGGGTGACCGGGACCGCCGGCGAGATCCGCTCCCGGACCGAGTCGCGGGCCAGGAAGAGCAGCGTCGGGATCACGAGGATGATCCCAACGACGATCCCGATCTTGACCTGCAACAGGATGACGTCGAACGGCGTTTGCGCGATGATCTTGATCTGCCCGAACGCCGGGTCCGTGACGCCGATCCGCGACCTGGCGTTCGTCGCGAGGAAGTCCCAGACGTAGAGGCGCATCGCGTAGACGGTCCCGAGCATCCCGATGATGAAGACGATGAAAGCCTTCTGGAGGTGCTTCTGAACCACCCGGAGCGTCGACGCGAGCGACTGGCGGCCGCTCTCGAGGGAGCGCATCGTGTCCTCGTCGACGACGGAACTCATTGACTGGGATCGGATTAGTCGGTCGTCGTTATCAACTTTTCACTTCAGGACCCCGTCGATCGCCCACGGCGTCGGTCCGAGGAAAAAGGCCTATAATAACCCGCGGCTGTAGTCACCTACGAATGGCCGAGGAGTCGGAGCCGGAAGAATCGTCGACCCTCCCCGACGAGGAGGGGACCGACCGTTCGACGGGCGACGAACCCGACGAAACGCCGGACGAACCGCCGGCGGCCGAACAGCCATCCGACGCCGACGGACCGGACGGCTCCGAGGCCCAGGGCGATGCTGACCGGACCGACGATCCCGATGAGGGATCGACCCCATCTACCGACGAGACCGGGGCGGACGAAAGCGAGGGGACGGAAGCCGTCGTGGACCCGCTGGGGCATACCGGACCGAGGCCCGAAGAGTGGATCGAGGAAGACGGCGAGGGGGGGACCGAAAGCGCGGGCCAGGAACGGGACGGTGACCCCGCCGGCCTCGACGACCGGGACGCCGACGACCGCCCGCCGGCCGAAGCCGAGTCGGAGGCGGGTATCGTCGGCCCGCTCCCGCCGGAAGATGCGGAGGTCGTCGGCCCGCTCCCGCGGGAGGAGGCCGAACCGCTGAAACCGGATCGCTACGGTTCGGAACCCCTCGGGGACGAGACCGAGGAATCCGGATCCGCCGGGCAGGACGACTACCTGGAGCAGTACCGGGAGCAGGAACACCTGGCCCAGGAATCGTTGAACCAGGAGTACCGCGAACCGACCGAGGAAGTGACGATCGAGGAGCCAGAGACCGGGGTGGACCTGGATCGCGAGGGCGAGGGGCCGCCGGACGACCGGGAAATGCCCCTCACCGAACACGTCGAGGAGATGGTGTGGCGACTCGGTGCCGTGGTCGTTACCGCCGCCGTGGTGACGATCCTCGCCTACCCGTTCAGCGAGGGAGTGACCCTCCACGTCTGGGCCGAGGTGTTGCCCACCGCCGACGCGCCCGACCCCCACCTCTACGGCCCGCTCGAGAAGGTCCTGACGCAGATCAAGGTCGCCGGGCTCGCGGGGATCCTGATCGCGCTCCCGATGGTCGTCTACCAGACCTACCGGTTCATGCGCCCGGGCCTGTACCCACACGAACGTCGGTACTACCTCGCGGCGGTCCCGACGAGCCTCGTGCTCGCGGCGCTCGGAATGGCCTTCTCGTACTTCCTGGTCCTCCCGACCCTGTTCGTCTACTTCATGTACTACACCGAGGACAGCGTCGACATCGTCGCGTTCGGCCTCTCGAAGACGTTCAACCTGATCGTCACCCTGACGGGCGTGCTGGCGATCGTCTTCCAGATCCCCCTGTTCATCATGCTCGCGATCATGATGGGCGTCACGAGCCGTCGCTGGCTCGCGAGCAAGCGGATCTACTTCTGGGCGGCCTTCGCCGGCGCCTCCTTCCTCATCGCCCCCGACCCGACCGGCATGGCCCCGTTCCTCGTCGCCGGCACGGCGATCGGCCTCTTCGAGGGCACGCTGTTCCTCCTGAAGTGGGTCAAGCGCGGCCGGCAGCGATACCGACGGGGACGCGAGAGCGAGACCTGATCGCTCGCCGGCGGTCGCGGGCCCTGGGTCGGGGGATCGACCGATGGTTCAGGACGGTCGACCGAGCGTATAGAGGAAGGTTGGCGTCTGCCCGTCCGCCCGGGGCGCGAAGAAATCGGTGACGGCGTCGTCGTAGAAGGTGAGTCCCGTCCCGCCGAGGGTCCGGTGCGCGTACGTCGCCAGGTACAGCCGTCCCGCCGTCGCCGCGGCCTCGAATCCCGCGAGGCGGTACCCGCGGTCGCCGAATTGCTCGACCACGGCGTCGAGGTCGGTCGTGAAGTAGACGGAAGCCGCGGCGTCGCCGCCGAGGCGCTGGTCGAGCGCGAGGTGGGCCGCTTCCTCCCGGAACTCGCCGTCCCGGAGCCGTTCGAGTTCGCCGGCGCCGGCGTGGTAGTGATACGCCCCCGACGGGAGCCCCTCGACCCCGTTCACGACGAGGTAGGGATCGACGAACTGGAGGGGCGGCGCCGCGTCGCCACGCGCGTCGATCGGGAGGCCTCGGACGGCCCGGTCGAGGACCGTCGAGAACGCCCGGAAGCTGACCGACTCGCGCTCGTAGTCCCGGCAGGAGCCCCGTCGGGTGATCGTTCGACTCAACGGACGGGCGGAAGCCGTCCCGTGATCGACCGGATCGAGCGGGATTCGGTCCCCGTCGCCGGGGTCGCGCCGTCCGATCGGTTCGTCGCCCGCGTCGCGCCAGTCGGCCGCCGTCCCGCCGTCGGGGAGGACGCCGGCGTCCCAGGCCTCGTAAATCAGCGGGTACTCGACCTCGTGATCGGAGAGCGGGACCGTCGACGGGTAGATCGGATCGACGTCGGGGGCCGACGGTGCCGGAGCGTCGATCCCCACCGGGACGACCTCCAGGGGCGACTCGTGTTCGACGTCCAGTCCGAGGAGGCGCGCCACGGGATCGTCGGCGAACCCGAGGACGACCTCCGTCGGCAGGTCGAGGGCGTTCGCGGTCGCGAGCAGGTTCGCGAGGACGGTCCCCGAGTCCCAGAACGCGTGCCGGAACGTCCGGGCCCGGTACTTCCAGGCGTTGCGCCACCAGGTTGAGGTCGTAACGACCGACAGCGGGGCATCGCGGACGGCATCGTGGGCGGTCGCGTCGGCGAGGACGCCCCGGTAGTCGCCCCGTCGGAGGACGTCGAGCGAGTACGTGGCGGGATCGAAGTGGTAGACGCCGGCGTCGAGCGTCCCCCGGTCGCCGCCGTCGCCTTCCTCGGAATCCCCCAGGTCGCCCGTCACGAGATAGAGGTCGACGTGGTACAACGCGCCGGTACAGGCGGCCGCCCTGAATCGATGCGTCCGACCGCGTCGTTCGATCGTCTTCGTGATCCCGGCGGCGTAGTAACACAGCGCGGAGACGTCGCCGAGGTCCGGGTGGCTCGCCGCCTCAGGATCCGGCCCGCCCCGGGGATCCGCGACGGCGGCGAGGGCCGGGACCGACGGCGCCCGGACGCGGGGAGCGAGCGGAACCGACGGCAGGTCCTCGTAGACCTTGTACGGCCGCGGTTTGTTGTCGAAGTCGAGCCGGAAGTCGTTCTCCCGGACGCCCCGTGGCGAGTGTTTGGTGCGTTCGTGGTACTCGATGGCGCTTACCATGGCCGTCCCTGGGCGTCGAGGCCCATAAGATCGCCGCGTGGACCGGCGGCCAACCCTCCGGTATTGCCCCAGGTCGGCTGCCGGGAGCTTTTTTCCGGCCACCGTCGAACGGGGTGACGATGGAGCTCTCGGCGATCCCCGGCGTCGGCGAGAAGACGGCCGCCGCGCTCTCGGAACTGGACGACCCCGAGCGGGCCCTCCGGGAGGGGGACGTGGCGACGATCGCGCGGGCCCCGGGCATCTCCCAGGGGCGGGCGGCCAGAATCGCGCGGGCGGCGATCCGCGAGACGCACGACGATCCCGGCGGCTTCCTGGCGACCGATCGCGCGCGGGCGGTCTACGCGTCGATCCTCGACCTGCTGCAGGAACGGGCCGTGACCGACCACGCCGCCCAGCGCCTGGAGACGTTCTACCCGAGCACGGCCGCGTCCCGGATCGAGGAGGTGCGGGCGTTCGCGGCGTCGGCGATGGAGCGCGAACCGGACGAGGCCGTGCTGGCGGCCCTGGACGGCGTCGAACCGCTCGAAACCCCCACGGATGTCCGGGTGCGCGACCGGTGTCTCGCGACGACCGACGCCGAGACCTACGGCAAAGCGCGGGACGCGATTCCCGAGGTGAGCGTCGAGGTGGTCGAGGACGGCCGCGACCTGGCCGAACTGGCCCGGGGGTACTCGACGGTCTACGCGCTGGACGAGGCCTTCGCCGGCGTCGACGTCGATGGCGACGTGCGGGTCGAACCCGACGCGCCCGAGAACCCGGCGGAGATCGTTCCGGAACGGCCGCTCGCGTTCTTCGCGGCGAACCGCGACCGCCTGCTGGCCGCCGTCGCGGTCCACCGGGCCGCCGACCTCGACCCGCCGCTCGACCTGGACGCCCTCGAGGACGCGCTCTCCCGACTCGACGAGGACGGGAGCGTCGTCGGCGACGACGAACTCGACCGGCTCTCCACCGCCGTCGACGACCTCGACGCCGCCGTGGGAACGGCGGAAAACGTCGCCAACGACCGCCTGCGCGACGCCATCCGCGAGCGGGACGTGACTATCGAGGGGTCCGACCTGCTCTCACTGGTGGAGCGCGGCGCCGGCGTCGACGAGGTGCTCTCGCGCGAACTGGCCGACGAGTACGCCGAGGCCGTCGGGACCGCCCGCGAGCACCTGATCGACGCGCTCGACCTGGGGGCCGACGAGGCCGACTTCGCCGAGCGGGCGTTCGGCGACGAACCGACCTACCCGGTCGAACACGACGGCGAGGCGATCGGCCGGCTGCGCGAGGAACTGACCGCCGCCAGGGATCGGCGGGCGACCCGCCTGAAGCGCGACCTGGCCCGGGACCTGGCGTCGATGCGCGGGGACGCCGCGGCGCTGGTGGACGCCGCGCTGGAACTCGACGTCGAACTCGCCGTCTCGCGGTTCGCCCGCGACTTCGAGTGCACGATGCCCGAGTTCGGGGGTGACGGCTTCGCGATCGAGGGGGGCCGCTGTCCGCTCCTCCCGGAACCGTTCGAGGAGATCGACCCCGTCGACTACGCGGTGTCCGGGGTCGCCGTCCTCTCCGGCGTCAACAGCGGCGGGAAGACGTCGACCCTCGACCTGGTCGCCACGGTCGTCACGCTGGCGCAGATGGGCCTGCCGGTGCCCGCCGAGCACGCCCGCCTGGAGCGCTTCGGCGGCCTGCACTATCACGCGAAGTCCCAGGGCACCCTCGACGCCGGCGCGTTCGAGACGACCGTCCGGGAGTTCGCCGACCTGGCGACCGGCGCGGAGGACGCCCTGGTGCTGGTCGACGAGCTCGAGAGCATCACGGAACCCGGCGCGAGCGCCCGGATCATCGCCGGCATCCTCGAGGAACTCGACGAGTCCGACGCCACGGCGGTGTTCGTCTCCCACCTCGCGGGCGAGATCCGCGAGGAAACCGCCTTCCCCGTCACCGTCGACGGTATCGAGGCGCTCGGACTGGAGGACGGCGAACTCGAAGTGAACCGCTCGCCTGTCAAGGATCACCTCGCCCGCTCGACGCCCGAACTCATCGTCGAGAAACTCGCCGACGAGCACGGCGACGCGTTCTACGACCGCCTGCTCGGGAAGTTCGAGGGGAAGTGACCGGCACCCGTTCCGGAGACCCGGGTCATTGAGAATCCCTATTTTCGAGACCTCGCCGGTAGACGGCCTCGGTCAGGTCGGGCTTGAACACGGCGTCAGGGAGCCCGGCGAACCAGTCGGCGGCCGCGATCACCTCGTCCTCGTCGCCGGGATCGTCGTCGATCGTCGTGGAATCGGCGTCGGCCTCGTAGAAAACGGCGGACCAACCGGGGCGACGAGGTGGACCTCGAACCGCGGGCGTCGGAGGCCCCTGGGTGCCGAAAGGCTAAGTAGGCAGGGAAGCGTGGTGAAAGTGATGTCCGACGACCCGGACCGGGGGATGCTCTCGTGGGACGAGTCGGTGTTTCGCGACGAGCGCGTGTTCGAGATCGACTACGTCCCCGAGACGTTCAAGCACCGCGAGAGCCAGACCCGCAGCCTCCAGTACGTCCTCCGTCCGGCGGTTCGGGGCTCGCGCCCGCTGAACGCGATCGTCCGCGGGCCGCCGGGCACCGGCAAGACCACAGCCATCCTGAAGCTGTTCGACGAGTTGCGCGCGGAGGCCGGCGTCAACGCGGTACGGGTGAACTGTCAGGTCAACAGCACCCGCTACTCGGTGTTCTCCCAGCTCTTCAGGGAGATGTTCGACTACGAACCGCCGGCCAGCGGCATCTCGTTCAAGAAACTGTTCGGCCAGATCGCCGAGAAACTCGTCGACGAGGAGGAGGTGCTCGTCGTCGCGCTCGACGACGTGAACTACCTCTTCTACGAGAACGAGGCCTCCGACGCGCTGTACTCGCTGTTGCGCGCCCACGAGGAGTACCCGGGCGCCCGCATCGGCGTGATCGTGGTCTCCTCGGACCCGCAACTCGAGGTCGTCGACTCGCTCGACGGACGCGTCCAGAGCGTCTTCCGCCCCGAGGAGGTCTACTTCCCCGTCTACGGGGAGGGCGAGATCGTCGACATCCTGCAGGAACGGGTCGACCGGGGGTTCCACGACGGGGTGATCGACGCTCCCGTGCTCGACCGCGTCGCCGAACTCACCGCCGAGACCGGCGACCTCCGCGTCGGGATCGACCTGCTGCGCCGGGCCGGGCTGAACGCCGAGATGCGCGCGAGTCGCACCGTCGAGAGCCAGGACGTGGAAACGGCCTACGAGAAGTCCAAGTTCGTCCACCTCTCGCATAGCCTCCAGGGCCTCTCGGACTCCGAAGCGAAACTGGTCGAGGTCGTCGCCGAGAACGACGGGAAACAGGCCGGGGACGTCTACGAAGCCTTCCACGAGGCGACGGACCTGGGCTACACGCGCTATTCCGAGATCGTCAACAAACTCGACGACCTCGGGATCATCGAAACCGAGTACGCCGACGTCGAGGGGCGAGGCCGATCCCGGGAGTTGACCCTGGCCTACGAGAAGGACGCCGTGCTGGATCGCCTCGAGGGATAGGGTGGGCGTGCCCGCGACGCCGCTCGTCGCGATTCTCGCCGCCGTCATCGGTTTGGGTGTTCGGTGATTCGGGGCTGGTCCCCGCGCTCGCCGACGGGAGTCGGATACCGTTTCACCGGCTGGATTCAGGAGCCATTGAACCCCGGGATTCGACCCGACTTCGACGGATCGCACGCCCGATTGTAGCATATCCGAATCACGAGATCACACGGTTCGAGTCGGGCGCGGGAACCCCCTATCGGGTCCACGAACCCCGCCCTACAGGGAGTGAATCCCACCCATCGGCTGGACCGACCGAACGAAAGCCCGCGCGGTGCGGGGTTCCAGTTGATTACCACCGACCGTCGGTCGCACGGACTCGCATTTTGTTAGACGTTCCATACGAAATCGAGGGGTCGCCATGGCCGTCGCCCCGGAACGGTGTACTCAATACGCTGACGGGACGGTCGAAGGAAGCGATCGACATCCCGAATTCCGGGAGCGATATGGATCACTCGTCGTCGTTCCGCCAGGACTCGGCGACTTCGATCACGTATCGGCCGTCCTCGCGAAGGGAGATGATGTACTCGTCCCGGTCGTACAGTTCCATGAGATTCAGTTCGTACTGCCCGGGACTGACGATTTTGATGCTCTCGAACTGGTCGTTGAGCTCCTCGCGGAGGTCCTCGAGGTCCGGCCGACCTTCGCTGGAGGGAGAATCCACGACCCGGCCGTCGGATGGGGTGTCCGCCTCCGGGCTTCCAGCGGGTTCCGGATCGTTCGGAGGAGGGGACGGTGCGGAACGCTCCGACGGCGCTCCCACTTCGGAGTCTCCCGTCGTCGCCTCCCGATCCCCGTTTTCCGTGACCCGTCCATCGTCTGGACCCTCCACCGACGGGGGTTGGTCCGGAGAATCGAGGTCGGATTGATCGGGGGAATCAGGGCCGGCCCCGCCGGCGCCGGTCGGTCCCGGCAATTCGTCGGAGGTCACCATGTCCGATCGGGCATCGGCCTGGGCGTCGTCCTCCCTGTCATCGGGACGGGCCCGGATGCGGTCGGTCTCCCAGTCGGGATCCTGTCGGGGATGGTGATCGGAGTCGGGCGATCCCTCGACGGAGGTTTCGTCGGTGACTGGATCCTCGGTCCACTCGAATTCGTCCCCGGAAGACGCCCCGCGAGACGAGGCAGGTCGACGATCCTCCTCGTCCACCGATTCGCCCTCTCGGGCCGATTCGTCGATCGATCGGTCCGACGTCCCGGCATCGCGTCGACGTCTGGCCGACGGTCCCTTTCCAACCCCCGAGGTGTCCGCCCCGTCGGGGTTGGGCCACTCCGAGTACTCCTCGTCCTCCGAGGGGCCGAGGTCCGGCGTCGCGTCAGCACGGCCGACGCCCGCTCCTTCCCCCGACCTGGCTTCGGGATCGCCGTCGGAGGACGGGTCGACATCGGGACCGTCGCTCACCCACTCACGGACCGTCCTCGTCGCCCTGGATACGGTCCCGGTGACGGTCGAATCCGATCCCGGTGATTCCGGCGGCGTGGCGTCGCTCGACCCATCGTCGCCCGAGACGGCCCCCTCCGGTTTGAACTGAAAGGTATTCCCGCCGCAGTCCGGACACCCCGAGAGCATCTCCTTGGATCCGTCGGGGAACACGCGCCCGCACTCCGTACACTGGTGTGGCATTTTATCGGCGCGAAACGAGGGCGCTGATGAGGTTCTCGTCCTTGTGGAGCGTCTCGATCTGGTTCGCCGGGCCGATGACCGTCAGTTTCGACGTGGACTCGCGGCCCATCAGGCGATCGAGGAGGCTCGAGTCCTCCGTTTGTGAGCGGGGATACGTCTCGATCTCGATGCCGTTGAAATCCTCCGGGTTGATCTCGCTCATCGTCACCTCGATGAGCCGCGATTCCTCGTCGGGGGAGAGCCCCTCCTCGAGGATGACGATGTTGCCGTCGCGAACGCCGTCGAGGATCATCCGGATCTTCTCCATACTCGCCAGCCCCTGCATGCGTTCGCCGCTGATCATGTCGATGCGAACCCCGTCGCCGGCTTCTTTGACTTCCGCCATCTCGATCACCCGAAGTACTCCGCGATCTTGGTGTACACTTCGTCCATGTTGTCGCCCTCGAGCGCCGAGAGGGGGACCGTCTCGTGCTGGGGGAACGCGTTCTCGATGCGCTGGACGGTCGATTCGTCGAGGTCGATCTTGTTCGCGAAGATCAACACGGGCAGGTCCCGGCTCTCGATGATCCCGATCAACATCGTGTTGACCTGCGTGAACGGATCGTCCGTCGAGTCGAGCACGTAGATGACGCCGTCGACGTCCTCGCGAAGCCAGTGCATCGCCTCGGCGACCCCTTCGGTGGCCTCCCGGGATCGACGAATGGCCTCGTCCTCCTCGAGATCGTAGTCGAGGAACTCCTCGTAGTCGACCTTCGTCGTCACCCCGGGTGTGTCCACGATGTCGATGGTGACCGAATTGCCGTTGCGCTTGATTTCGACGTTCTCCTTCCGGCGGGCCCGGCGCGTTTCGTGTGGGACCTGGCTCTCGGGGCCGACCGCGTCGCCGGTCCAGTCCCGCGCGATCCGATTCGCCAGGGTCGTCTTTCCGGCGTTCGGCGGCCCGTAGATCCCGATCCGTTTCTGTTCCTCGTCCGCGAACAGCCGATCTGTAACCCGGGTTATGCTTTCTTTGAGTCCTGTGAGCAGTCCCATCATGACCTCCCGCACCCGGGATTCGGGTGCCTATGGCGATACAACCTCACCGAATTCACTTAAGCCTACGTCAGACATTTATAAGATATCGATGGGGTCGTTGGATGCCATGAGGGTCCGTCGGCTTCACGTGCATCCGGTAGAGACGGATCAACAGGCCGATTTCGATCTCGTCGGCGGCGGCCCGGAGTGCATCTGTTAAGACAAATAATCAATACCAGTGATCATCGATCGACCTCGGAGTTCTACCTCGAATTCACAACCGGAAGTGACGATTCGAGGTCGCCGTAGAGGAGGTGATCTCGGCGGGCCGTTCGAATCGAAACGGAGCGGCCGGACCGGATCAACAACTCGGGGCGATTCCGGACGACGACCATAGTGGCATCAGTAACCCGGATCACCTCGGGTTTGTTCCGATGTTTTTCGGGTCCATTCATTCCGTAGCGGTAGTAAACCGTTCCGGATGGGACCGGGAACCCCACCCACCCCTTCGTTTCAACTGGAACGACGACGCCGTACCCCCCACCCACAACCCCTCAACTACGAGTCGAAACTTTTAATAACATATAATTAAAACCATACCCGCAATAAAGAGATATTTTTATTTTTGGCCTTCCTTCGTGGAGCTTTGGATATCTAGCGTCTGGAGACCTCTCTCCGGGGAACTGGAGTTTTCCCCCGGTTCGAAAAGTGGGCGTCGTTTCGGTTCCACCTGAAACGAAGGGGTGGGGGGATTACGAGAAGTGGCCGGACGGGAGTGAGGAACGAGGGAACCCCCGGAACGCCCCGCCCCGAGACATCTCCCGATCGATTTCGCGAAGGGTTCCATCGTCGATCGATGAACGCACCCCGTCGGAAAGGAACCTGTCGTTCGGTCCGGCGAGCTAGTCCTGACGACCGTTCGATTCTCCGGAACCGTCCCCCTCTCCTGTGAGGTGAGTTTGGATCGGGGCCGTCGGCCTCCCTGCGACGGTCGAACGGCACCCTGGGGGAACCCCAGAACCGGGAGGATTCGTTCCGAATATGGGAATCAAGGCCGCGTTCGTCGTCTCGCGCGCACCGAGCGGACACCGAACGAAACGTCCTGACGAAACCCCTCGACGTAAGCGCGGTACGGGGTTGGAAGGATAGATTTAATAACGTGGTATTCGTGTGGTTCGTCTGCATCAACTGGACGGTCGCTCCCCACCGAATCTACTGATATCGGTCCGCTCGTCCCCTGTACGGTGGGATCGTACGATCTGCGGGGTGATCTCCACACGAAACCAAGGGGTAGGCAACGGTCATCCATGGGCAACAACGACACATCACTGAACGACGTCGACCCGGAGGACAGCGATCAGTCGTTCGACGTGGACATCGACGAGATAATGTTCGACGACGAGGACTCGGACGAGTCCTCGCAGGGGCTTTTCGACGACCTCCTCAGCGGGGAACCGATCTTCGAGAACAAGGAGGTCCTTCGTCCGTCCTACACGCCGCACGAACTCCCACACCGGAAGGAACAGATCAACAAGATGGCGACGATCCTCGTCGCCGCCCTCCGGGGAGAGACGCCGTCGAACATCCTCATCTACGGGAAGACCGGCACGGGCAAGACCGCCAGCGCGAAGTTCGTGAGCCAGGAACTCGAACGGACGTCCCAGAAGTACAAGGTACCCTGCGAGGTCGAGTACATCAACTGCGAGGTCACCGACACCCAGTATCGCGTCCTCGCCCAGCTGGCGAACAAGTTCATCGAACAGAACGAAGGGCTCATCGACGACCGGATCGAGGAACTCGAAAGCTTGCGCGACCGAGCGGCCGAGGAGCCGTCGATCCTGGCGTCCGGGGAGGCGGAGGGTCCCACGGCGGACGAACTCCTCCCCGACTCGGGCGGGGACGAACCGGAAACGACGGCGGAAACGGAAGAGGGCGGTCTCGGTGCCGACGAAACCTTCGCGTCCGTCGACGCGATCGAGGACCGGATCGAGGAACTCCGGGCGGACAAGGAGTCGTTCGAGACCGTTCCCATGACGGGGTGGCCGACGGACCGGGTGTACAACGTGTTCTTCGAGGCGGTCGACTACCACGAGCGCGTCGTCGTCATCATGCTCGACGAAATCGACAAGCTGGTGGAGAAGAGCGGCGACGACACGCTGTACAACCTCTCGCGGATGAATTCCGAACTCGAGAACTCGCGGGTGTCGATCATCGGGATCTCGAACGACCTGAAGTTCACCGACTTCCTCGATCCGCGGGTCAAATCGAGCCTGGGCGAGGAGGAAATCGTCTTCCCGCCCTACGACGCGAACCAGCTCCAGGACATCCTCCAGCACCGGTCGGAGGTCGCGTTCAAGGAAGGGGCCCTCAAGGACGGCGTCATTCCGCTGTGTGCGGCCTTCGCCGCGCAGGAACACGGCGACGCCCGCCGCGCGCTCGACCTCCTCCGGACCGCGGGCGAACTCGCGGAACGCGACCAGTCCGAACGGATCGAGGAGGACCACGTCAGGCAGGCCCAGGACAAGATCGAACTCGACCGGGTCGTCGAGGTGGTTCGCACGCTCCCGACGCAGTCGAAACTCGTCCTGTTCTCGATCATCACGCTCGAGAAGAACGACGTCCACAACATCAACACCGGCGAAGTGTACAACGTCTACAAACAGCTCTGCGACGAGATCGACGCCGACGTTCTGACCCAGCGGCGGGTGACCGATCTGATCTCCGAACTGGACATGCTCGGCATCGTCAACGCCGTCGTCGTGAGCAAGGGCCGGTACGGTCGGACGAAGGAGATCAGTCTCTCGGTTCCGATCGAGGAAACCGAGGCAGTGCTCAAGTCCGACTCGCGCCTGAGCGACGTCGAGGACGCACAGCCGTTCGTCCAGGCCCGGTTCGACAGCTAACGTCGACGGGCGCGGGACCGATCATCCCACCGTTCTGGCGAACTGGAACCCGGCGAGTGCAGCGACCGCGAGTTCGATCCGGGCGATCACGCCGACGAGCACGGCGCCGATGGACGACGGCCCGCCCAACCGCGCCGGCGGGCCGGACGAGACGAGCCAGAGACGCACGTAGCCGAGGAGGGGAATCCTGATTTTTGCCCGGCCCTCGATCCAGGACGGTTTGACGACGGTGCTCTGGCCGCCGACCTGGTCGTACTCGGGGTTGTCGTCGCCTTTCGTGATGAAGCCGTCGTGCGGGGCGGGACAGGTCGCGGTCTCGGCACAGGTGTCGACGCCACCCAGGTATTCGTCGTTCGCCCTCGCTACCCAGTCGTCGCCCTCCTCCACGTAGATTCGGATTCTGTGGATGATCGGGGTCCCGCCGCCCCCGTCGGGACGGTACACGACGACGTTGCCGTAGTTCCCGAAGCTCCAGTAGCCGGTCTCCTGGCCGGTTCGGTAGGTCACGACCCCGGTTCCGGCGACCGCGTCGTCGGGCGGGAACCGGTGTTCATCCATGAGGAACACCAGGTCACCGCGGTGCATGTGGGGTTCCATGCTCCCGCTCTGGACGGCGACCAGTGGCGGCCAGATCCCGCTGATCGCGAACAGGAGCAGGGCGACGAGGACGACCGTCGCCACGCTCGAAAGCACGTCACGAAGGAAGACGACGCGTTCGTCGTCGGTCCGGAACACCCACCGGAGCGGGGATTGGGTGGGAGCCAGTCCGTCTTCGGTCCGGTCGAAGTCGGGTTCCCCTGGCGTCTCGTCGCTCCGGGTCCCCCCGCGGGGAGGTTCCACGGGCCGGCGTTCGACGTCGCGACGGCTGGCACGTCGTTCGTCGTCCCCTCGTCCGTCTTCGGAGCCGTCGTCGTCCAGCGGTGAGCCACGTTCACCATCGTCCCCCGCGACGGGTGCGCGATCGTCGCTGGGGGGGACGCCGGGCCCGTTACTCCCCGGCGTCTTCTCGTGCTCGGGGTTCTGGGGTTCCTCGGTGTTCTCGTCGTTCTCGCCGTTGGGGTTCCCGGGGTCCTCGCTTCCGGGCCCGACCGGGGACTCGTCCTCGTCGCCACCACCGTCGGTCATCGAACGGGGCTTTGCCGGTGCGGGCAATCAACCTTCTGATCGCTACGCTTTTGCGAGCGGGGACCGATCGTGGCTGGTGTGCCACTCGAGGGCCCTGCCCGGATCGTCAGCGAACTCACGAGTCGCGGGTACAACGCCGAACGGGAGGCCGTCACGTTGCTCGCCGGGGCGGACGATCCGGCGGTCGCGCTCGATCAGGCGGTCGAGGCGGCCCCCGACGACGCGCTCAAGTTGACGGCCGACCACGTCCGGTCGGTCCTCGGCCCCGACGATGCTCGTGATCCGATCGCGGGGGTCCGGGACGGGGCAGACGGGACGGGAGCCCCTGACGAAACGGAGGCTTCGGCGACCACGAACACCGACGTCGGGGCGGACGACGAGGGGGACACTGCCGAGGTGGTCACCGATCCCGAGGCCTCGAATCCGGACGACGGCTCGACGGTCGAGTCGGCCACTTCCCAATCGGGGCCCCCTGGAACTGGGACTGTCGAGGCCAACCGGGAACCCGGCCTCGAACACGGGGCAAACCCCTCCGTTTCAAGTGGAAACGCCGTCTCGAAACCGTCTGACGAGAGCGGGGGATCTCCACCCGAAACGGAGGGGTCTGGCCCCGCGGGATCGGGGGACGGCCGAGACCCTGCCCTGCGGTCCGTCACGATCGACAACGACGTGACCGGACGGAGTACCGGCACCGGGACGTACGAGGACTTCGTCGCGGTGTTCCGGGATCGGTACGAGCGACTGTCGGAGAAACTCCGTGGTCGGGTCAACCATCGCCCCGCGAGCGCGATCCAGTCGATGGGCGGGGGCCAGGAGGCGGCCATGATCGGCCTGGTCGACGACGTCCGATCGACGGCCAGCGGGCACTGGCTGGTCGAGCTCGAGGACACGTCCGGGACCTTCCCCTGCCTGATCATGAAGGACCGCGAGTTCGCGGACGCCGTCGACGAGATCCTCCTGGACGAGGTGCTCGCGGTCGAGGGAACGCTCTCGGACGACGCCGGCATCCTGTTCGTCGACTCGCTGCACTTCCCGGACGTCCCAAGGACCTACTCCCCGTCGACGGCCGACAGACACGTCAAGGCAGCCCTGATCAGCGACGTGCACGTCGGGAGCCAGGAGTTCGTCGCCGAGGCCTGGGAGCGGTTCGCCGACTGGCTGCACACCGACGAGGCGAGCGACGTCGAGTACCTGTTGATCGCGGGCGACATGGTCGAGGGCGTCGGCGTCTACCCCGATCAGGACGAGACGCTCGACATCGTGGACATCTACGAGCAGTACGAGGCGTTCTCGGAGCGACTGAAGGCGGTGCCCGGGGATCTGGAGATCGTGATGGTCCCAGGCAACCACGACGCGGTCCGCCTGGCCGAGCCCCAGCCGGGGTTCGACCAGGAACTCCGAAACATCATGACGGCCCACGACGCTCGGATCGTTTCGAACCCGGCGTTCGTGACGCTCGAAGGCGTCACGTTCCTCCTGTATCACGGGGTTTCGCTCGACGAGGTCATCGCGGAACTCCCCGACGGGAAGGCCAGTTACGACGAGCCCCACAAGGCGATGTACCGGCTGCTCAAGAAACGCCACGTCGCCCCGCAGTTCGGCGGCCACATGCGCCTGGCCCCGGAGGAGCGGGACTACCTGGTCATGGACCAGATCCCGGACGTGTTCCACACCGGCCACGTCCACAAGCTGGGGTACGGCAAGTACCACAACGTCACCGCCATCAACTCCGGGTGCTGGCAGGCCCAGACGGCCTTCCAGAAGTCCGTCAACATCGATCCCGACGTCGGCTTCGCTCCGATCGTCGCACTCGATACCCTCGAGGTGACGATTCGGAAGTTCACCTGACGTCCCCCGACGGGGAGGGCCGGCCGATCCGTCTCAGGGTTCGAGGCGGTACCGGACGGTCGGCGTGCCGTCGAATCGGGGGCCGTTCCCGGCCTTGTCGAAGCCGACGGTCTCGGCGGCGGCTTCGACGTGGGGGTGGCTGTCCGGGGCTAGCAACTCGACGCTCATTCCCTCGCCCCTGGCGAACCGGACGGGTTCCGCGAGTAACTGCTCGACTGCGTCCTTCGTCCCGTCGAGTTGGGTGACGTAGACGACGTCGTCGCGGGCGTCGAAGCTCACGAACCCCAGGACGTTCTCGCCGGACCCGTTCGTTTCGGCGTCGGCGTTGGGGTCCGACCCGCCGTCGGGATCGTCCGCGATCCGGACGGTCCGGTCGTGAACCAGGTGTCGCATCACGTCTTCCGGGGCGTCGGCGATGGCCGCCATGGCCTCCGCGTCGGCCTCGACGGCGTCTCGGACTCGCATCGGGCGTGTGAAAGCATCCCACGCAAATAAGCATGTGGCTTCGCGGGGCACGTCCGGCCCAGGTTCTTTGCCGTGGGGATCCTATCGGTTGTCATGTCATCGTATGCCAACGGGCCCGAGGATCCCGACGACCGATGCGATTACTGTCGGTTGCGCTGTCCGGAGGAGCCCGTAACCCTGGAGATGGACGGGGAGACGTTTTCGTTCTGTTCGGAGACCTGTCGGGACGCGATGGAGAACTCGGACCGGGTCTTCACCGAATACCACGGCCATCGACGGTTCAAGTCGGGCGTCTCCGCGATCGATCGATCCCTCCCGCAGGGGGTGCCCCGGAACGCGTTCGTCATCATCGGCGGGCAAGCCGGAACCCGCGATGCCGCCCTGCAGGCGGAACTGGTCTGGCGGACGATCCAGCGGGAGGAGCCGGCCGTCTTCGTGACGTTCCAGAACCCGCCGATGGCGATCGTCGAACACTTCATCACCCTCGGGTGGAACGTTCAGCCGTACCTCGAGTCCGGACAGCTCCGGATCCTCGACTGTTTTACCGAACGCCTGGGCGACCCTCGCCGGATGATCGACCGACTGTGCGAGTGGAACCAGCACCTGGACAGGGCGGCCGACGCGGCGACGCTGACGGTGTCCGACCCGAGCGACACCGACGAACTCGAGAACAAACTCGACGGGCTCCTCGAGGAGGGTTCGATGGTCGACACCGGGGCCGTCGTCGTCGATTCGCTCACCGAGTTCGGAAGCCTGGTCCAGCCGATTCAGGCGTACGATTTCGTGAAGGACCTTCGGGCCGTGGTCTGCAAGGGCCGGTTCGTCCCGATCTTCGCCGGCGCGACCTACGGTACGGGCGAGGAGGAACCCTTCCCGCACGACCTCGACTACCTCGTCGACGGCGTGGTGGACCTGGAACTCAACGGATCGATCGTCGAGGACACGCTGCTCAAACGGATCCGGGTTCGGAAGATGCGAGGCGTGCTCACGGTGCCGGAGTGGCGGGCCTTCGAGTACACCAGTCACACCGGAATGGTGCCGTTCGATCCGGCGGCGGAGATCGAGAAGGCAAGAGCCGGCCGGAGCGACGACGGTGAATCGTCACCGTCGGAGGGTTCCGAGGAGCCGGACGTCCCCGACGGCGAGCAGTCGACCGGCGACTCGGAGTCGGCGGCCGAGGGCGTTTCGTCGGGGACCGCGGAATCCGCCGAAGCGCCCGGCGAGGCCACCGGGCAACCCGAGGAACGATCGACGGACGGGGATCGACGGGAGGACGATCGGGTCGGCGATTCTGACGACGCCTGACCGCCCAAAGGCGTTAAACACCCACCCGCGTTAGGGGTGGTCGATGACTGGCACCGGCGATGGTCGGGAGGAGTGCGAATGCGGGTCGTAGCCAAGTTCGGCGGGACGAGTCTCGGCACCGGCGACCGGATCACGAGGGCTGCGGATTCGATCGCCGAGGTCGTGGAGGCCGGTCACGAAGTGGCGGTAGTCGCGAGCGCGATGGGGTCGACGACCGACGACCTCCTCGCAGAGATTGCCTTCGACGTGGACGAGACCGACCGGGCGGAGATCCTCTCGATGGGCGAGCGGACCAGCATCCGGCTGCTGAAGGCGGCACTGTCGAGCAACGGGATCGCAGCGAGGTTCGTCGAACCGGGCGACGACCGCTGGCCCGTCGTGCTCGACGAGGCCGGCGAGGTGGACGCCGAGCGGACGGGGGAGCGGACGAACGGCCTCCTCGACGAGATGGACCGGATCGTCCCCGTCATCGCCGGCTTCCTGGCCGAACGCCCGGACGGTTCGATCACGACGCTCGGCCGGGGCGGATCGGACACGACGGCCGTGATGCTCGGACGCTACTTGAGCGCCGACGAGGTGGTCATCGTCACCGACGTCGAGGGGGTCATGACGGGGGACCCGCGGGTGGTCGACGGCGCGCGGAACGTCGAGTCGATCACCGTCGACGAACTCCGGGACCTCTCGTTCCGGGGGGCCGAGGTGGTGGCGCCGTCGGCCCTCGCCCACAAGCACGACGACCTGGACGTCCGGGTCGTCCACTACCAGCACGGCGACCTCCTCACCGGCGGCACCGACGTGGAGGGCACCTTCGAGAGCCTTGTCGATCTCCGGGAGGAGCCACTGGCCTGCATCACGGTCGCCGGCCGGGCGATTCGAAACCGCCCCGGACTCCTCCAGGAACTCTCCCGGGGGCTCGGGGAATCGGGCATCAACATCGACGCGGTCTCGAGCGGCCTCGACTCGCTGACCTTCTACGTCGACCAGGACAACGCCGCGCGGGCCGAGAACGTCCTCCACCGGGAGATCGTCGACCACGAGCACCTCTCGAGCGTCACCGTTGACGACGACGTCGCGGTCGTCCGGATCACGGGCGGGGGGTTCCCCGACGAACCGGGCGTCATCAGCGAGATCGTCGACCCGATCGCGACGGCCGGGATCACGATCCACGACCTGATCACGTCCGCGACGTCGATCGCCATCTTCGTGGACTGGGCCGACCGCGAGGAAACGCTCTCGATAGTTCACGATCTAGACATCTGAGCGGTCGTCCGCGGCGTCGACCTGGATATGGACTCGCGGTCGTTCCGTCGACAAACCACATCGTCACTGTACATCTCGGCGCATTCGAGGTCACCCATGTTCGCTCGTGTCCACAATAATCAAGTTACTTACAAGAGGCTGGACCACGAACCATTTCGTATGACACGCTACGCGACGAAGATGGCCGAACCGATTCGGCTCCCGACCCGCGAGGAACGCGAAGCGGCACTCGAGGAGGCGGGGTACAACGTTTTCAACCTCGACAGCGAGAACGTGTTCATCGACCTGTTGACGGACTCCGGAACCGGGACGATGAGCGCCGAACAGTGGGCAGCGCTGATGCGCGGCGACGAAGCGTACGCCGGCAGCGAATCCTTCCACGAGTTGCAGGCCGCCGTCGAGGCGGTCACCGGGTTCGAGCAGGTCGTCCCCGCCCACCAGGGACGGGGTGCCGAGAACGTCCTCTACGGGCTCGTCTGTGGCGAGGGCGACGTCGTCCTGAACAACACCCACTTCGACACGACCCGCGCCCACATCGCCAACCAGGGCGCGGACCCGATCGACTGTGCCGTCGAGGCGGCCGACGACCACGACTCCGACGAGCCGTTCAAGGGGAACTTCTCGGTCGAGAAGGCCCGGCGGATCGTCGACGACGTCGGCGCGGAGGCGGTCCCGGCGATCGTCGTCACGATCACGAACAACTCGACGGCCGGCCAGCCCGTCAGCACCGAGAACCTGCGCGACGTCAGGGAGTTCGCCGACGAGATCGACGCCCTCTTCGTGATGGACGCCTGCCGGTTCGCCGAGAACGCCTACTTCACCAAGCGCCGCGAGGACGGCCACGGGGACCGCTCGATCGCCGAAATTGCCCGCGAACAACTCGGTCTGGCCGACGCCATCGTCGTCAGCGGCAAGAAGGACGGCATCGTCAACATCGGCGGGTTCGTCGCCGTCCGGGAGGGCGTCCGCGCGAAGGGCGAGGACCTGTTCGAACTCGCCAAGCAGCGCGCCATCCTCTACGAAGGGTTCCCTACCTACGGGGGCATGGCCGGGCGCGACCTCGCCGCGATGGCGACCGGTCTCAGGGAGGCCGTCGAGGAGGCGTACGTCGCGGATCGGGTGGAACAGGTCGGGCGACTGGGCGACCGACTGAAGGAAGCGGGCGTCCCGATCTACGAACCGGTCGGCGGCCACGCCGTCTACGTCGACGCCGGCGAGATGCTCCCGCACATCCCCGCCGAGGAGTTCCCCGGCCAGTCGCTGGTCTGTGAACTCTACCGCGAGGGCGGCGTCCGTGCGGTCGAACTCGGCAGCCTCGCGTTCCCTGACGCGGACCGCCCCGAGTTCGTCCGCCTGGCCGTCCCCCGACGACGCTACCACGACGAACACCTGGACCACATCGTCGACACCACCGCGGCCGTCCTCGACCGGGCCGACGAACTCACCGGCTACGAGGTCGTCGAGGAACCCGCGATGTCCGAACTGCGCCACTTCAGCGCCGACCTGCAGCCGATCGAATAACGGCCGAGCGGCGACGCCGTCGTCGACCCGGTCCTCGCTACCGTCCTTCCACCAGTCGATCCCCGATCCGTGAGGGCAATCCCGCCTCGCGGACGGCGTCCCTGACGGCGTCGACGTCGTACGCGACCCGGTGGAGGCTCACCGACGTGGCGTCCAGGTCGAGGACGGCGTAGGCGGCCCGAGGGTTGTCGTCTCGAGGCTGCCCGACGCTCCCGGGATTCATGACGATCCCCTCGTCGTATATTTCCGCATCCTGGACGTGCGTGTGTCCCATGATCAGGACGTCCTCCCCCTCGAGGAGGTCGGGCGAGAACTCGTCCGGGTAGGTGTAGTGATCTGGGTCGTCGGGATGGCCGTGGACGACCGTCACCCGGCCGTCGTATTCGGTCCGCTCCGTCGGGAGGCCCTCGATCCAGGACAGTTGCTCCTCGGACAGTCGCTCCCGTGCGTGTTCCACCCCGGCTTGCGCCATCCGGTTGAACCCGAAGGCCGTCCCGCCGGCGACTGCCCGGTCGTGGTTCCCCGCGACCGTCGGGACGGCCGACCGATCGTCGCGGAGCTTGCTCCTGACGGCCGACCCGAGGTCGCCGACGCCGCGCATCGCGTCGACGCAGTCGCCCGGCCAGGGGTTGTACCCGACGACGTCGCCGGCACACAGCAGGTCGTCGACCGACGGCATGTCCTCGAGCACCGTTTCCAGTGCGACCCGGTTCGAATGTACGTCCGAGATGACGCCGATCTTCATGACCGGGAAGTGTGGCGCCGGCGTAATGAGTCCTGTCGCTCGCCGATATCGCCGGACCGCCACTGGACGCCGTCGTTACTCGCCGTTCTCGATGGCCGTCTCGACGCCGCCATCGCCGACGGCGACGCCGGCCGCACAGACGGCGTGCTCGAAGTCCAGGTCGTACGCTTCGCTGGCGGCCGCGTCGGCGGTCGTCGCCCCGAAATCGAACGCCTCGGGGCGGTCCTTCTCGTAGGTCGCGACGAGCGTCGGTTCCGAGACGGCCTCGACGAGCAGGGCATCCCGGCGGACGATCCCGACGTGGGCCGTCCCCCCGTCCGCGCCGAGCACGCCCGCGATCCGGGGCGTGTCGTAGTCGTCCTTCTCGTAGTCCAGCGCCAGCAGCGCCTCGGCGAGGGCGTCCCTGGCCGGGTACCCGAGCCCGAGCTTTTCGGTGATCGGGTCGACGTGCGACCCGTTGCCCAGCACGACCTGCCCGCCCGTCTCCCGGACGCAGTTGTACGAGACGTAGGGGTTGTCCGTCGGCGGGGCGTCCTCCGTCGGTGCCACCGTCAGCGTGCCGTCGCGGTCGACCACCTGGCGGTTCGGGAACGATCGCGAGGAGACGCGGTAGGCCCCGACGCCGGGACCGACCACGAGGAATCGGCCGATGTACATGGGTGTGGGTGGGTGTCGTGGGAAGGAAGTAGGTGTCGGTTGGGACGGGCAGGGCTCCGCCGGGACTGTTCCGGTCGGACGGTTACGACAATCATAAGTAGGGCCACCTCGTTGCTTTCGACTGCACGCAGTCCTGTGGTGTAGTGGCCAATCATGTGAGCTTCTGGGGCTCACGACGGAGGTTCGAATCCTCCCAGGACTATTTTGTCGCGAACGAATCCGTGAGCGACAAATATTCTCAGAGGATTCGAACCCTGCCAGTCGCGCACAGCGAACGGACGTGAGCGAGCACGTCTGGCTCCGGTCGAATCCTCCCGGGACTACTTCTGCGACGAACCAGTTCGCGAGTCGCGAGTATCCGGTGTGGATTCGAGGCAGGCAGCGGAGCGTCTGGACCGGCCCGAGTCCGAATCTTCACGCGGTTCCCCCATCGTCCGAATACACCGTCGATACGACCTTCGGAGTCACTGGCTCGAACCTCCCCAGTTGTCGGTGTTGCCAGCGTGGCCGACCTTGGGAACAAAATCCCAGTGGCCATTCGAGGGGGTTTTCGGGATCGATCTCTCGATCATTCCATCCCATTTTCAATTTTACCACCCACTTTCGATCCAATATTAGGGATAAGAGTTATCTCTACCCATACTGTTGTTCTCACTATGTCCGGTGAAGTGCAGGTGGACGATCGTGGACGGATCACGATCCCGAAGGACGTCCGCGAGCGGTATGGCGAACAGTATCGGCTCGTCGAACTGGACAGCGGTATCAAACTGGTGCCGATTCCGGACGACCCGGTGGCGGAGTTGCGAGCAGCAGCCTCCGACGAACTCCGTAACGCGTCGCTCGAGGCCCTCGAGGCGGCGGCGCGCGAGGCGGCCCACGAAGGGGCGGGTGAGCATGTACGCTGACCTCGATTTCTGGCTGGCCCTCCTGAAGGACGACGACTGGCTGGGCGACCGTGCGGAGGACCTCCTCGCCGAACACGGAGACGATCTCGAGGTGTCGCTGGCGACATTCGTCGAACTGTTCCTCGTCGAGGAGCGGTTTCCGTTCGACCGTGACCGGGCGGTGACGGCGATTCTGGAGCTAGCGAAGTACGAGGGGAACCCCGATGTCATGTATCAGGCGTCGGAAAACGTCGACGCGGGCCTGAACACGTTCGACGCGTTCCACGCCGCACTTTCGGACGGCAGGATAATTTCTAGCGACGGGGCCTACGACGAACTCGGTGCCATCGAGCGCGTCGAACTCGACCCCGACGAAACGGGCGACGGCGAGGATTGAAACTGCTACTCGCTCGCCTTCGACGACAGATCGACGGCCGGCAAATCGTCTGCTGGCTCGAAGCCGAACACCTCGCCGTAGAAGGCGAGTTCCACCTCGGCCGCCCGTTCTCGGGAGTCGGCCCGGCGGAACCCGTGCTGTTCGCCCTCGAAGACGACGAGGTCGTGGGAAACGGCGTTGTCCGCAAGCGTGTCGGCCATCGCTTCGGCCTGCGAGATCGGGACGACGGGGTCGTCCTCGCCCTGCAGGAGGAGAACCGGCGCATCGACGTTTTCGGCGTGGTTGACCGGGGATCGAGCCTCGTAGGTCTCGGCCGCTTCGGGATACGGGCCGACCAGCTGGTCCATGTACCGCGACTCGAACTTGTGGGTGAGTTCGGCGAGGCGCTCGAGGTCGGCGTCGACCGCCCCTTGGTCCGCGAGGTAGTTCGCGACGTCGATGCAGTCCTCGACGTCGGTGTTTCCCCAGTCGCCGTACAGTGCCTCGCGGTAGGCCCGGCCGTACCCGGTCGATCCGCGGTAGTTCACGTCGGCGACGGCGAACCCCCGCGAGGTGAAAAACTGCACCCCGAGATCGAACGTCGGCTGGGTCGCCGCCGTCGGCCCGCCGTGCGCGTTCACGATGAGTGGCGGACGGTCGTCGCCCGGCGGTTCGACGTCCGGGTGTTGCGGCGAGTAGACGTAGGCGTGGGTCTCGGCGCCGTCGCGCGTGGGCACGGTCAGGTGCTCGGGGATCGAGAGGTAGGCCTCGTCGAGGTCGACGTCGCTGACGCGACGGAGGACGTCCGGGGGCCCGTCCTCGCCGGGAGCCCAGCGGACGAGTCGGCTGAGCCTGGCGGGATCGCCGACGACGGCGTAGATCGACTCGCCGTCCGACCGGACCCGTGGATGCCCGGTGCCGAAGACCGCATCCGGAAGGTCCGGAACCTCGCGTGTGCCGTCGGGCGAGACGAGTTCGAGGTTCCGGTCGCCGTCACGGGTGACGGCCGCCGCAACGCGGCCGTCCTCGAGGAAGGCGTACGTCGCCAGTCCGAATTGCCATCCGGGGGTCCCGTACTCCGCGGACTCTTCCCGGTACGGAATCCAGTCGCCGTCCTCGCGTCGGTAGAGGTTCCACCACCCCGTCCGGTCCGAGACGGCGTGGAGTACCCCGTCGGATCGCCACGCCGGCTGGATGGAACACCGACTCCTCGGGGCCACCCATGACCACGCGCTCGTTCGAGAGCGTGCCGTCGGGCGCGACGTCGGCGACGTGGAGTTCCGTGCCGTCCCACGGCATTCGTGGGTGATCCCACGTCAGCCACGCGAGCCGATTGCCCTCGGGCGAGAGTCGGGGCGCGGCGTAGAAGTCGTGACCCGAGGCCACGGTTTGCGGTTCCCCGTTTCCATCGGCCGCGACGGAGACGAGCGTGGTTACCGGTTCGTCGGGAACACTCGCGGCTCCGCTCTCGTCGCCCTCCACCGCGTCGTGATCCTCCCGGACGCAGTAGAGGCGATCGCCATCCGGAGTGACCTCGAAATCGGCGTATCGAAGGCCGCGGTCGGACTCCGGTTCGGGGGTGAGCGGCTTCGGTTCCCCGTCGACCGGTTGCCGGTAGATCCGCTGGTCGTCGAACCCGGAGAAGAAGACGACCCCGTCCTGCACTTCGAAGTCGCCGCCCCCGTACTCGTGAACGAGCGTCCGGACGTCGAAGTCGTCCGGGACGAGGTCCACGGTCGCGTCACCGTCGTCGCGGACGATCACACCGCGACCGTCTTCGGTCGGTCGTTGCTCTCGCCAGTAAACGGTATCGCCGTCGAGCGTCACGTGTCCGATGGTGACGCCGGCGCTGGCGACCATCTCGGCGGTGATCGGGGACGGCCAGGTGCCGTAAGCGGCCGTTCGATCCGAGTCGTTGGGCATTGGCTTGAGTCCTCGGTCCCCCAACCTGTCCGCCGGGTGTAGAAGTATCCCTCGTCCCGACTCCGTGGGACGTTGTCCTCGAGTGAGGCGAGGTCGGTGACCTGGCAGAGGGGCGGGGTCACGGATCGAACGTTCCGGTCCAGCCCCTGGATCCGGTCCGGGGCCGTTCCAGTTTAGCGATGAGAAGACCCCCGGCGCGGCGTCCGGTTCCCCCGTCGAGGAAACCGTGACCGGTTGGGGGGCAAATTTATGATGTGCGACACCTTCCTGTTAGTGGAGGGGGAACAAATGGCTGAATCCGACGAACCGGACGAGCGAATCGAGGAACCGACTACGTGGCCGGACCTGGCGGTCGGCCTGTACGACAGACTGACCGGGCGGGGGGCCGAGATAATCTACGAGTTCGAGGACATGGAAGTTCAGGTCCCGAGCGGGACCGGCGAGGACGTGGATCACGCGGAATGGCAAATCGACGGACAGGTCCGGATCACCACCCGCGAACGTGAGTAATCAAACGGCTGCCCCGGCGCGCGCGCCGTTCTCGGTTGCGACTGATCTCACGCTCGAGATTAACGGGGGGACGGCGGACGTCGAGTCGACCGGCCAGCGGTTGTTCGTTCGGTTCCGGTCGATCCCCGACGCGATCAGAGCGGCACGTGGTCGGCCGGACCGATCGGCGACCGATATCGCCGAACTGTTAGCCGTGACCGATCTCACGCTGGAAGTGCGGATTCGAGATCGGACCGTTGCCGCGATCGGCGCCGGGGCTCGGCCGGGCACGGTATCCCGGTTCCTGGACGTCGACCCGTTCGAGGTACGGATCGGGGGAATCCTCGGCGCCGTGGGCGCGGAGGTCTCCGCCGCGATCGAGACGGTGTCCCGGTTCCTGGACTGAGTCCCAACGACACCAGGTGCAAACCGGGTATGACCGTTTTTTAGGGCCCGGACGCCAGGTCCGCGAACACGAACTCGCTGCTCGTACCGAGCGGATCGTCCACCGTCGTCGTCCGGAGGGTTTCGAAACCGGCGTCGCGGAGCTGGTCGAGCGTCGGCTCCCGGCCGGGCGCGGAGAAACGCATCGTCCCGCCCATCCAGTCCCGGCGAACGGTATCGAACCGTCCGCCCGGGAGCGTCATGAGGAGCGTGCCCCCCGGTTTCAGCACGCGGGTGAACTCGCGGTAGACCGCCGGCTGGTCCGCCCGCGGGACGTGAAAGACGACGTGGTAGGCGGTAATCGCGTCGGCGACCGAATCCGTGAGCGGGAGGTCGGTGACGTCGCCCTGTACCAGCCGGGCTCCGGGGATCCGCTCCGTCGCGAGGTCGAGACCGTTGCGGGAGAAATCCAGTCCGACGGCATCGTCGGGCAGGTTCGCGAGCGTTCTGGCACCGTCGCCGCAACCGGCGTCGAGGACGAGGGGATCGGACGGAAGACGATCCAGCAGTCCCCCGACGAGCGCGGCGTCCGAGCCCCGATGATTTCGCCGACTCGCGTACGTCTCCGAAATCCCCTCCCAGGCGTGACGGATGTCGTGGCGGTCCATGGGCGAACGGGGAACTCCGGTCGTATGAGTGCTGACCCGAACCGAATGGGGACACCCCCCGTCACCCTTCCGACGTGTGAGAAACGCCCTCTGACGGTGCTGCGACGTTTCCCGCGGGTCGGAGGACTCTCCAGACCACGGCCGGCCGCAGGAGGCTGGTCGCCGGTCGTTCCAGTCTGATGACGCGATAGAAGGCGTCGGTCAAGGTCCCGTCGGAGTGGGCCCGTCGTGTGAGCCGCCCGCCGTACCGGTTGAACAGGTCCGTCCCGCGGGGCTTCGGCCCGGTCGTTTCCGGGAACTCGAAGTCGCCGCCGACGGCGAGGTTCCAGACCTGATCGAGGACCGGTTCCGCCCGGTCGAAGAACCGGAGCGCGAGGTCGTCGAGTCCGCCGTCGGCGATGGCGTGGTGGAGGAGCAGGGCGTCGAGGGCGCCGACCGACATGCCCTGGCCGTAGACGGGGTTGAAGCTGGCGATGGCGTCACCCGTGACCACGAGCCCGTCCGGGAACCGGTCCAGTTCCTCGTATCGACGTCGGCGACTCGCCGGGAAGGGGTAGTGGTGGATCTCGTCCGAACGCCACTCGTGCTCGTCCACGATGTGACCCAGTTCGGCGGCGGGGAGGCTCCGTGCGAAATCGACGAACCCGTCCCGATCGGTCGGGGCGTCGTCGCCGTGGATCCCCTGGAGGATCACTTCCCATTCGTTCCCCTCGATCGGCATCGTGATGCCGCCCCGCGTGCGTGGCGGGTCCGGCGGGACGAAGTAGAGGCGTCGGTCGTCCGCCGGGCGCTCGACGTTGATCGTGCTGTAGGTTACGTCCACTTCGACCCCGTCGACCGGCGGCGAGGGGTAGCCGTGGTCCTCGAGCCAGGACGGGGTCCGGCTCGTCCGGCCGGTCGCATCCACGACGAGGTCGGCGTCCAGGGTTTGCTCGTCCCCCGCTCCGTCGCGGTACGCGACGCCGGTCACGTCATCTCCGTCGTCAATGGTGAGGTAGCCCGTGAACCGACAGCCGTCGCGGAGCGTGACGCGGTCGAGATCCGCCGCCCTGTGTCGCACCACCTGCTCGAACAGGGGCCGGCTCGCCGTGTACATCGGCAAGCGTTCCGGCCCGTCGGCCACGAAATCGCCCTTGACGTAGTACTTCAACTCGGTCGCGGCGTCGATCAGCAACCCGCCTTCGGAAAGCAACTCCTCGCCGAACCCCGGGAAGAGGTCCTCCAGCGTGGCCCGGCCGGCCTCGAGGAGCGCGTGTGGATGACTGGTCTGCGGGGCTCCGCTCCGG
>JBLGCL010000004.1:0-44649 GCA_047617305.1 Natronomonas sp. | reverse complement strand
TACGACCGGGGCGCGGACGAACGCGCCAGGGACGTCCTCGCCGGGATGACGGGGCCGTTCGACCTCGGTCGTCTGTCGTCCGTCGAGGGGTCGACCGTCGCGATCGCCGGTGGCGGGCCGTCGCTCGCCGACGAACTCGCCGTCGCGAGCGAGGCGGACGTCGTGATCGCCGCCTCGAGCGCCGCCGACGTCTGTCTCGACGCCGGCGTCGACGTCGACGCGATGGTCACCGACCTCGACAAGAACCCCGCGATGGCCGGGCGGCTGACCGATCGCGGCGTACCCGTGGCCGTCCACGCGCACGGGGACAACGTCGACGCGGTTCGTGAGTTCGTTCCGACGTTCGACGCGACCAACGTGCTGCCGACCACGCAGGCGGCCCCGGTCGACTCGGTCCGGAACTTCGGAGGGTTCACCGACGGGGACAGGGCAGCCTTCCTCGCGGATCACCTGGGGGCCGCCAGGCTCCGGTTCCCCGGGTGGGATTTCGACGACCCGGCCGTCGATGACGAGAAACGCCTGAAGCTCCAGTGGGCCGAGCGACTGCTCTACTGGCTCGAACGGCGGCGTGAGGAGCGGTTCCCGGTCCTGGACGGTCGACGGGAGGCCGTGGACGGAGCGGCGCTCCCAGTCGACTGACCCGGGCCGTGGACTGAGGGTGGGTTCCCGGTGGATCGTCATCGGGAGGCCCCGGCACCTGCCAGTCTCGAACGCCGATTCCGCAACGACCGGTGCCCTTTTGCACCGGCCAGCCCACGTCAGTTCGAGTGATCGATACTATGACGACGCCAAGGGGCGGTGATCGACCGTGACCGACCCCCGATTCGAGATCGACGGGGACGTGGCGCTCGTGACGGGGGGATCGAGCGGCATCGGGCAAGCGATCGCCGAACGCTTCGCCGCGGCGGGCGTCGACGTGGTCGTTTGTTCCCGCGAACAGGACCACGTCGATCCGGTCGCTGAATCGATCGAGGAGACGACCGCGAGCGAGGCGCTGGCGGTCGAGTGCGACGTGACCGACCGGGACGCCGTCGAGGCCATGATCGATGCGACCGTCGCCGAGTTCGGGGGACTCGACGTGCTGGTGAACAACGCCGGCGGCTCGTTCGTGGCGAACTTCGAGGACGTCAGTCCGAACGGGTGGCGGGCGATCGTCGACGTCAACCTCACCGGCACCTACCACTGTACGCAGGCGGCGGCTGACGCGCTGAAGGACGGTGGCGGATCGGTCGTCAACCTCTCGTCCGTCGCCGGTCGGGAGGGCGCGCCGACGATGACGCCGTACGCCGCGGCGAAGGCGGGGGTCGAGGCCCTGACGACGAGCCTGGCCCAGGAGTGGGCCCCGGCGGGGGTTCGGGTCAACGCCATCGCTGCGGGGTTCGTCGCCACCCCCGGCGTCGCCCAGCAACTCGGGATCGACCCCGGAGCGATCGACCGCGAGGCCGTCGACCGCCGGATCGCGACGAGCGAGGAGATCGCGGCGATCGCGCACTTCCTCGCCAGTCGGGGGGCGTCGTTCGTCACCGGCGAGACGCTGACGGCGCGGGGCGCGCCGGAACCGATCAGCTTCCCGGAGGGCCAGTCGTGACGACTCGCACCGTTCACCTCCCGGTCGCGGCACAACCGGGCGTCGAGGACCTGGTAGCCCTGAGTCGGCGGGCCGAGGAACTCGGCTACGAGCGCGTCTGGATGCCGGAAACCTGGGGCCGGGACGCGGTGACGGCCCTGACGAGCATCGCCCACGGCACCGACTCGATCGGCCTGGGGCCGAGCATCCTCAACGTGTACTCGCGGTCGCCCGCCCTCCTGGCCCAAACGGCGGCGACGCTCCAGGAGGTGTCCGGCGGCCGCCTCCGCCTGGGCATCGGCCCGAGCGGCCCCGCAGTCATCGAGGGCTGGCACGGGGTCGACTTCGACCGCCCCCTCCGTCGGACCCGGGAATACGTCGCGGTCGTCCGGAGGGTCCTCTCCGGTGAACGCCTCGAATACGACGGGGAGGTGTTCTCCCTTTCCGGGTTCCGGCTCCGGTGCGATCCGCCGGCATCCCCACCTGATATCGACGCGGCCGGGATGGGGCCGAAGTCCGTCGAACTCGCTGGCCGCTTCGCCGACGGCTGGCACGCGATCGTCATGACCCCAGACGGATTGCGCGACCGACTCGGGGACTTCCGGCGTGGCGCCGACCTCGGCGGCCGTGATCCCGACGACCTGACGGTCACGCTCTCGCTGACCGCGTGCGCCCTCTCCGACGGCGAGCGAGCGCGCCGCCTCGGCCGACAACACCTGGCGTTCTACGTCGGCGCGATGGGCACCTACTACCGCGAGTCGCTCTCCAGACAGGGGTACGAGGCGGATGCGAACGACGTCGCGGCAACGTGGGCCAGCGGGGAGCACGAGGCGGCCATCGAGACCGTCGGCGATGACCTCCTCGACGCGGTGTCGGCGTGCGGGACGCCCGACCGGGTTCGAAAGGAACTCCGGAAATTCGAATCGATCGACGGCGTCGACGAAATCGCGGTCGGGTTCCCTCGCGGCGCCGACGTCGAGCAACAGCGAGCGACGCTCGACGCACTGGCGCCGTAGTCGTTCGGCGATCCGCCGTTCTGACCGCTATTTTGCCTCGATCGTCGTCCCCGGGGCCTCCCCCGCCAGGAACCGGTCGAGGTCGTCGAGGTCGAAGATGCTCGCCGGCGCGTCGAGGTCCAGCAACAGCTCGACCTTCCGGGCCATGCCCCCCGTGACGTCGGTCGCCTCGCTTTCCCCGAGGACGTCGGCCACGGCGTCGAAGGACTCGACGCACGGGATCACCTCGTCCTCTCGGAGTACCCCCGGAACCGTCGAACAGAGGCCGACGCGGTCGGCGTCGAGGGCCGAGGCGAGTTCCACGACCAGTTCGTCGCCGCTGACGACCGTCGCACCCTCCCCTTCGTGAGCCACGAGGTCGCCGTGGAGCACCGGCACGAACCCTTCCCCGAGCATCGTCGCGACCTGCCCCGTGGGGAGCGTCAGGCCGGCGTCCGCGTCCCTCGCGGCGGCGGAGAACGGGTGGACGGGAAGGGCGGGCACGTCCCGCTCGTGGAGTCGGCCGAGGACGAACCGGTTCAGCGTCGTCATCGCGCCGTGAATGTCCATGGCGGCGCCGGCGTCGTGGGTCCCCGCCGTCGAACTGACGCCGTGGTCCTCGGCGTTGTGGTGGCCGAAACTCCCGCCGCCGTGGACGAGCACGAGGTTCGGCGGGTACTCGACCGCCGCCGCGACGGCGTCCGCGGCACGGTCGAGGGCCAGCCCGTCGATCGTCTCCGGGCTGTCCTTCTCGGTGACGACGCTCCCGCCGAGCTTCAGGACGGTCGTCATGGTTCCTCGACCCGGACGCCCTCGGTCGAGAGTTCCGCCCGGAAGGCCTCCTCGCAGCCGGGCGTGAACGCGAGCGCCGTCTCGGTCTCCTCGGAGGCGTCGAGGGCGACGATGCACCCGCCGCCGCCGGCGCCGGTCAACTTGGCGCCGAGCGCGCCGGCCGACCGCGCGGCCCAGACCATCTCGTCGAGCGACCGGGAGGAGACGCCGAGCGCCTCCAGCAGGCCGTGATTGAAGTCCATGAGGCGCCCGAGTTCCTCGAGGTCGCCGGCAGCGAGGGCCTCCTCGCCCCGCCGGACGATGTCGCCGATCGCCTCGACCGTGTCCGCGGCGAACCCGTACTCCTCGCGAAGCGCCCTGACGCCCGACACGAGCGCGCCGGTGTCGCCGGCGCCGCCGTCGAACCCGATGACGAACGGCAGGTTCGGGGCGTCGATCGTCCGGCAGTCCTCCCCCTCGACCCGGACGGCGCCGCCCATCGTCGAGCAGAACGTGTCCGCGCGCGAGGCCTGCCCGTCCTGCACCTCGTGTTCCACCCGATAGGCACGATCGGCGAGTTCCTCGCGGGGGAGTTCGACGCCCAGTTCGCGCGTCGCGGCGTCGATCGCGGCGACGACCACCGCGGCCGAGGAGCCCAGTCCCGCCCCCAGCGGGATGTCGCTTTCGATCGTCACGTCGAACCCCGCGTCGGGAGCGTCGGCGGCGTCGCGCGCCTGGGCGACGGCCACGTCCACGTACCCCATCGCGGCCTCGACCAGCGACTCCGAGACGTCGACGTCCGGCTTCCGGCCCGTGTCTCCGTTGTACTCCACGGTGAAGCCGTCGAGCGAGAGGTCCTCGGCGTGGACCCGGAGGCGCGAGTCCTCGCGCCCCTCGACGGTCACCCGGGCCCGGCGTTCGATGGCGCACGGCACCGCCGGCTCCCCGTAGACGACGGCGTGCTCCCCGAAGAGATAGACCTTCCCCGGGGCGCTTGATACGACCATACGAGCCTTTCCGGCACCGTCCTTAAGAGACCTTTCGAATGGCCGTTGCGACGAACGAGCACGACGGCCGGCGCCGGGGCTGGCGGTCGCCCCGTGGGACGGTTCGTCGATCGACGTCGAAAAGGACCAGTCCGTCTAGATCTCGCTCTCGAAATCGTCGAGGGCGTAGGCAGGTTCGGCGCCCCGCCGGTCGAGCGTCTCGTTGGCGAGCAGCCAGTAGACGACCGATAGCGCCTTGCGACCCTTGTTGTTCGTCGGGATGACGAGGTCGACGTTGCTCGTCGAGTTGTTCGAGTCGCACATCGCGATGACCGGGATGCCGACCGTGATGGCCTCCTTGACGGCCTGGGAGTCGCCGATCGGGTCGGTCACCACGACGACGTCCGGCTCGATGTACCCCTCGTACTTGGGGTTCGTGAGCGTACCCGGGATGAACCGCCCGGTACGGGCCCGTGCCCCGACGGCCTCGGCGAACTTCTCGGCGGGGAACCGCCCGTACTGGCGGCTCGAGGTCACGAGGATCTGCTCGGGCGAGTAGTTCGCGAGGAAGTCCGCCGCGGTCCGGATGCGCCGGTCCGTCTGGGAGATGTCCAGCACGTACAGGCCGTCGGTCCGGACGCGGTGGATGAACCGGTCCATGTCCTTCGTCTTCTGCTGGGTGCCGATGTGGACCCCGGCGCCCAGGTAATCCTCGACTGGGATGAGGAGATCGGCCTCCTCGTCGGACATGACGTCCTCGTCGAGTTCGGGCCCCGCGTCTTCGACTGCCTCCGCGTTCGTTTCCGCTTCGTCCTCGGCGGCCGCGTCGGCCGCGTCGGCGTCCGATTCCGCAACGGGCTCGTCGGCCTCGGGCTCCGACTCCTCGGCCGGTTCCGGCTCCTCGGCCGGTTCCGGCTCGACGTCGGCGTCCTCGGCGTCGAGCCCCTCCTGTTCGGCGTCGTTGTCTGTCATAGTGCGTCGTCCGCGATTCGGATGAGTTCGTTCAGCTTCGCGGTTCGCTCGCCGCTGACGGCGCCCGTCTTGATGAACGGTGGGTCCGCCGCCACCGCGAGGTGTGCGATCGTCGCGTCCCCGGTCTCGCCGCTCCGGTGGGAGACGACCGGCGTCATGCCGTTGCGCGTCGCCAGTTCGATGGCGTCGAACGCGTCCGAGAGCGTCCCGATCTGGTTGGGTTTGATCAGGACGCTGTTGGCCGCGCCCGCCTCGATCCCGCGCTCGATCCGGTCGGTGTTGGTGACGAACAGGTCGTCGCCGCAGACGATCGTCTCGTCGCCGACGCGATCGGTGAGGCGGGCGAAGGCGTCGAAGTCGTCCTCGTGGAGCGGGTCCTCGAGGAAGACCAGGTCGTACTCGTCGACCAAGTCGGCGAGGTACTCGATCTGGGCGTCGGTGTCCCGCGCCCGGTCGCCGTAGTGGTACTCGCCGTCGGCGTACAGTTCGGAGGCGGCGACGTCGAGCCCGAACCCGATCTCGAAGCCGAACTCCGAGCCGACGGCGTCGACGGCCTCGGCCACCAGCTCGAGCGCCTCGGCATCGTCGATCGACGGCGCCCAGGCGCCTTCGTCGCCCTTTCCGGCGGGGATCCCTCCTTCGGCGAGTTGTTCGCCGATTCGACCGTGGACGGCCGCGTTCGCGAAGACGGCGTCGGCGACGTTCGGGGCGCCGATCGGCGCGGCCAGGAACTCCTGGATGTGGGTGGCGTCGCGTGCGTGCTCGCCGCCCCCGATCACGTTGCCCAGCGGCACCGGGAAGTTGTCGCCCCGGAACGCGCCGCCGAGGTGCTGGTACAGCGGGGCCCCGAGCACGTCGGCGCCGGCCTTCGCCGCCGCCATCGAGATGGCGACCGCGCTGTTGGCGCCGATCTCCGAGAAGTCGTCGGTGCCGTCCGCGCCGTGCAGCGCGGCGTCGACCTCCCGCTGGTTCCCGGCGTAGACCGTGCCCTCGAGTCGCGGCACGGCGAGTTCCCTGGCCTTCGCGATGGCCTCGTTCGGCGGCAGTTCGATCGCCTCGTGTTCGCCGGTGCTCGCGCCCGACGGGGCGGCGGCGCGGCCGAACCCGCCGCTCTCGGTGAGCACGTCGGCCTCGACGGTACGGTTGCCCCGCGAGTCGAGCACGCGGCGGAGCCTGACGTCCGCGATCAGCGTCATTCTCCCTCCCGCCTGACCGTGAACGGCAGGACGCCGGCGTCGTACTCCTCGGCCGCGATGAGGATCGGCTCCACCTGGTCCGTGTCGACAAGCACCGGTGCCCCGTAGGACACCTGCAGCGCTCGAGCACCGAGGATGCGAGCCTTCTCGTACCGGTTGTAGGGTTCGGTCCCTGACATTACTGGTAGGGTGCCACGATGTCCACGAGGTCCTTGTGCGAGACGAGCATCCGCCGACAGCAGTGTCGCTCGACGCCGAGGTCGTCCAGCACCTCGGCCGGGTCCTCGTCGCCCTCGACCGCGCGAGCCTTGAACTCCTCCCAGTGTTCCCCCACGACGTTGCCGCAGGTGAAACACCGGACTGGTACCATCATGGGTGGCTCTCAGCGGTAGGACTTCTGGTAGCGGGCCCGCGCTCCGGGACCGCCCCACTTCTTTGGCTCGGACTGGCGGACGTCGTTCACCAGCAGCGACCGGTCGAACTCCATGTAGGCGTCCCGCAGTTGCGCGTCGCCGGTGAACTCGACGATACCGCGAGCGATGGCCGTCCGCACGGCGTCGGCTTGCCCCATCACGCCGCCACCCTCGACGGTGACGTGCACGTCCACGTCGTCGCGTTGCTCGCCGGCAATGCGGAACGGTTCCAGCATCTTCAGCCGGGCCATCTCCGGTTCGACCAGCTCGACCGGCTGGGAGTTGATACGTACCCGGCCCTCGCCCTCGCGCACGGTGGCGCGGGCGACGGCCGTCTTCTTCTTGCCTGAGGTGTTGGTTACCATGTGACGTTAGCACCCAGTTGCTCGGAAACGTCGCCCAGTTGGACGAAGCGGATGGTCGAGAGTCGATCCAGGGAGGTCCCGTCGAGCACTTCGCCGTCCTCGTCGTAGGGATTGCCGAGATAGACTCTGACGTTCTCGAAGGCCTCGCGCCCTCGGGGCTTCTTGTGGGGAAGCATGCCCCGGATCGATCGCTTCATGATCGTGTCCGGGCGCTTGGGGTACGCCGGGCCCCGATCGGAGCCGACTTCCAGTCGCGCCCGGTAGGTCTCGAGGACGTCTTCCTCGCGACCGGTGATGACCGCGTCCTCGGCGTTGACGACGGCGATCAGCTCGCCGTCGAGCGCGCGTTCGGCGACGCTGCTCGCGACGCGTCCCAGGATGCAGTTCCGGGCGTCGACGATCGTGTCGGCGTCGAATTCCGCGATACTCATCGAATCACCCGCACGTTCGAGCCGCTCGGATTGTTGTCCAGTGCCTGTTCCAGTTGGATCGCCTCGCCGGCCTGCTCGATCTTCGTCTCCGCGGTCGACGAGAAGTCCACCGCGGCGACCGTGACGTTCTTCCGGAGGACGCCGCTGCCCAGGACCTTCCCGGGCACGACGACCGTCTCGTCCTCCTTCGCGTACCGCTCGATCCGTCCCAGGTTGACCTCCGCGTGCGTGCTGCGGGGTTTCTCGAGGCGGTTCGCGACGTCCTCCCAGACGTCGCCGCCGCCGTCCCTGGAGACGGACTTCAGCTCGGCGATGAGATCCGTAAGTCTCGGGTTCGTCTTGCTGCTCATGTCCACGAAATCGGGGAAAAGTCATGCAGGGAGCAGGATTTGAACCTGCGGACTCCTACGAGACAGCGCCCTGAACGCTGCGCCGTTGGCCTAACTTGGCTATCCCTGCACGCCGATGCGTTCTCGGCATCGGAATTTGCGCTTCGACCCTTCAAACCACTTTCGGTTGTCGGCGCCCCCGCTACCCCTGGAGTCGCGTGACTCCCGGCGGGGCGGGCGTCCGTCAGGGCGTGGTTCGTCGGGTGCATCGGTACTGGCTGGTTCCTATAGTTGGACGGCTGCTTCGAGTTCGTCCGCACGGTCGGCGAGCGTCTCCGCGGCCCGCGTGACGAGTTCGTCGATCGTCAGCGACCCGTCGCTCTCGACGTGGAACACGAAGGCGTTCTCGACGTCGTGGACCTCGACCTCCTTGCCCTCGTACCGGTTCGTGAGGTCGTGGTCGAACTCCTCGGTCGGGATCAACTCGCCGTCCTCCTCGATGACGCCGCGGAGGTTCCGCGGCTCGTGGTCGGCGAACTCGTCGAGGTCGTCGACGACTTCGACGCGCTGGAGGTGCCGGTAGCCCACGGCGACGCCGCCCTGGTGTTTGGCGTGCTCCCGACCCACGTCCAGCACGGCGTCGGCCTCGACCTCGAGTCGCTGGTCCTCCTTGAGGTCGATGACCGGGATGTTCTCGTCGGCCGGCTGTACGAGTTCGTCGCTGGAGACGAGGTCGCCGGAGTAGGCCGTTCCCGGTCCCGAAACGTCGAGGCTCAACGTCACCTCGTCGCCGATCTCGAAGTCGTCGAGCGGCGTCGTCAGGGGAACGAGTCCAAGGCGCAGGCCGATCTGCTCGTCGAACATCACCGACGAGTTCTCGACCACGCGAACCGTGTCGATCGAGAACGTCGGGACGTCGGCCAGCAGCGCCCGACGGACGCCGTTGGCGAACGCCGGCGTGACGCCTCTGACGAGGAACCGGGCGCTTCGATCGTCGCGATCGATGAACTGGACCTCGTACTCGGTCATTTCAGTAGCCGCCCTTGCCTTTTGGTGCTCGCGATCCGTCGTGCGGGATCGGTGTGACGTCCTCGATGCGACCGATCTCGAAGCCGGCGCGGGCCAGCGCCCGGATGGTCGCCTGCGCGCCGGGACCCGGGTTCTTCTGGAGGTTGCCGCCGGGGCCGCGAACGCGAACGTGGAGGCCCTCGATACCGGCCGCCCTGATCTCGTCGGCGATCGACTCGGCCATCTGCATGGCGGCGTACGGCGAGGCCTCGTCGCGGTTCTGCTTGACCGCGGTCCCGCCGGAGGACTTGGCGATCGTCTCCGCGCCGGTCAAGTCGGTCACGGTGATGATGGTGTTGTTGAACGATGCGTGCACGTGGGCGATGCCCCACTTGTCGTCGTTGTCCTCTGCCATGGGTTACTGTCCCTCCGCTCGTTCGGGGTGGAGTTCGTCGGCCAGCGGACTCGCCTCGTCGAACTCGATCCGGTCCTCCTCGTCGACCTCGACTTTGTAGGATGGGACGCGGACGCGGGCGCCGTCGACCGTCACGTGGCCGTGCGTGATGAACTGGCGCGCCTGCTGGGGCGTGTTCGCCAGTCCATTCCGGTAGACGACGGTCTGGAGTCGGCGCTCGAGCACGTCATCGACCTCGAGCGACAGGACGTCGTCGAGGCCCTCCTCCTCGTCGAGGATGCCGATCCGGCGCAGTCGGGAGAGGAAGGCGGCGCCCTCCTCCTCGGCGGCGCCGACGTCGCCCTGTGCTTCGAGGCCCAGCAGTTGTCGGGCCTCGCGCCGGAGCGAGCGGAGTTCGGACTGGGCGCGCCAGAGTTCCTCCTTGTTCTTGAGGCCGTAGCGGCCCAGGAGGTCGTGTTCGGAGGCGATGCGCTCGCCCTGGAACGGGTGGTTCGGCGTCTCGTACGCCTTGGTGTTGCGACCGAGCGCCATCACTCCTCACCTCCCTCTTCCTCTTCCATTTCGGCCTGGATCTCCTCGACGTTGACGCCGATCGTGCCCTCGGTGCGGCCCGTCGACTTGGTCCGCTGACCGCGGACCTTCTGGCCCCGCTTGTGGCGGATGCCCTTGTACGAGTCGATCATCTTCATCCGGTTGATGTCCTGCTGACGCGTCATCTCCAGGTCGTTGCCGACCTCGTGGGTCGTCTCCCCGGTGAAGAAGTCGTTCTGCCGGTTCGTCATCCAGTCGGGAACCTCGTCGGCGTACTCCTGGACGAGGTCCACGATCTCGTCGATCGTGTCGTCGTCGAGGCGGCCGAGGATCTCCCGCCGGTCGACGCCCGCTTTCCGGGCGATGACCCGTGCGGTCCGGTGACCGATGCCGTTCATCTCGGTGAGCGACCGTTCGACCGACTTCGTCCCATCGAGGTCCGTCTGCCCGATGCGGACGAAGTAGCGAAGGTCCTCGTCGTCTTCGGGTTCGTCCTGTGGTTCTTCTGCACTCATGTGTGGATTCGATCTGGTGGGAATCGTCGATTCCCGTCCGGACTGGAGCGACTCCAGTGGTTGCTGCGAACCTCGCGGTTCGACGTCGTGGCGGGGATTCGAACCCCGGAGGCTTGCGCCACTGAGTTAGCAACCCAGCGCCTTGGGCCAGGCTAGGCTACCACGACGCGCGGACACACTCTCGCCCTCTCGGACTCGGGGGCGGCCCCCTACAGTGGATTACACCTGCACGTACCCGGGTGGGGTACTTAAGCGCAACGAATCCGCCGGACGCCGCGAGGGCGTCACTCGTCCGCGTCGGCGGCGTCGTTCGCGACCGACTCGCGCTCTTCCCGAAGGGACTCGAACGCCTCCCTGGCGTTCTCCACGGCGGCTTCGTGTTTCGCGGGATAGGCCTCGACTTTCGCCCGGAGGGTGATGCCGGCCCCGAGGTCGACCTCCCCGTTGAACGCGGCCTGCTTGTCGAGGCGGAGGAACAGCGACGTGTTGTCGTCGATCCGCTCCTCCAGTTCGTCGATCACCCGATCGATCGCGTCGAGTTCGGTCAGCCGGCCGAGCACGTACCGGACGTCGTCCGCGTTCTCGAGCCTGGCCGAGAGCACGACGATCCGGTCGCCGTGGTGCCCCTCGTTCTCGGCCCGTTCGATCGGATACTCCTCCGGCAGGAAGGTTCGGAGCGCCCGCTCGACCCGCTTTTCGTCCTCCGTCGCGTAGCAGAACGTCCGGAGGTCGACGTAGTGAAACGGGACGCTCGACATTCGTTCGAGCTATTCCCCGTCGGCGTCGTCGTCCTCGTCCTCGCCCTCGTCCTCGCCCTCGTCCAGTTCTTCCTCGGGGGCGGCTTCGAGCTGGTCCTCGGGAACGCCGGTTTCCTGGCCCTCCTCGAAGCTGATGGTGTAGGTCTCGTCGCCGAACATGGTCTCCATGACCTGCGTGATCGTTCCCGTTTCGCCGTCGAACTCGCTGTGCTCGTCGTGCAGAATCACGCGGTCGTCCTCTTCGAAGCTCATATACCGCGGTATCCGTGGCCCGAATAAAAAGGGACTGATTCCCGTTCCGGGGGCGTGAACTGCGACTTCTTCGGCTCCTGGGCTCGATCGCGCGAACAACGAGTGTGGCGGGGGCCAGCGACGGGGAGCGGCCCGGAAGTCAGCGGGTGCCGTCCCCGTCGAGTCCCTCGGGCGCGTCGGCGAGCCACCAGATCGTCTCCCAACCGGGGACCCGTTCCCGGTCCAGCACACCCTGCCCGGCCAACACGACCAGCTTCTCGTAGACCGTGTCACGATCGAACGGGAGGGCCGCGACGACGTCCGCCGTCGACAGGCCCCTCTCGGAGTGGTTCTGGAATACCTCCACGATCGTTCCGTCGCTGGGTTCGGGACCGTTCCGTGGGGCGGCGTTGGCGCTCATGGTCGCCGCGTCAGGCGACGTCCGGGCCCGACTCGTCCGGAGCGCCGTGCAGTTCGACCTCGATCTCGAGTTCGGGCTCGTAGTCGCCTTCGAACTCGACCTCCATCTCGACCTCGTCGCTCGCCTCGAAGGGGAGTTCCCAGTCGTCGCCGGTGATCGTCACGGCGGACTCGTCGCGGAGCTGTTCGCCCAGTTCGACGAGGAACTCGCCGGCCGTCTCGGCGTCGACGTAGAACCCCTCCTCGAAGTAGCCGTCGGTGATCGTTCGTCGTTCCGGTTCCTCGGTTTCCGTTTCGGGTGAGTCGACCATTATTGGTTCCTCCACTCGGGGTTATCGACCGTGGGAAAGATAAAAGTTTGTTGGAATATTATATTCGATCATGTCGTCGCTCGATTTGCTCGCCTCGAAGGCCCGGATCGAGATCCTCCGGGAACTCTCGCGGCGGGACATGTACGTCCGGGAACTCATGGACGCCGTCGGGATGGACGGGACGACCGCTAAGCACCACCTCGACACGCTCGAGTCGGCCGGCGTAGTCACGACCTACGAGGAGGGGCGCCGCCGGTACTACGCGCTTGAGAAGGAGGTCGTTTTCCAGGTGAGTCCGCCCCCGAACCGACGCTTCGTGCTGCAGGTTCGGGATCCGTCGTAACGTCACGTCGCCGTTCCAGCGGCGCCGGTCAGTGAACGAGTTCGTCCGTCGGGTGGTCGGTTTCGGCCACGTATCGCTTGACGATCGTTCCCTCGGCCCGGTGGAGGGTTTCGCTACAGGTCGACTTCGCGACGCCGAGTTCGTCCGCGAGGTCCGTCAGCGAGGCCCCTCGCGGGGTGTCGTAGTACCCCAGTTCGACCGCCGTTTCGACGACTTCCCACTGCCGGTCCGTGAGGAGCCGCTCCGACTGGATTTCCTCGCGGATCTCCTCGACGGTGTACGGAACCCCGGCCTCGTCGAGCTGTCGACACAGCCGGCTGAGTTTCTCGCGTGGGGCGGTCAGTTCCCAGGTCGCTTCACCCTCCCTGATCTCGAAGGGCATCTCGAGCGGGACGCGGGAGCCCCGGGCGACCGACAACAACAGCGGCTCCGCGGTTTCGAATTGAACCAGGGCCTCCTCGGCCGTGTGTTTGAACAGTTCGATCCCGGACACGTCCGGGTGCGCCTCCATGTCTTCGAGGAACGCGACCAGGTCGTGTGCAGTGACCTTCGCGAGCCCGGTTCCCCCGGCCCCGTCGGCCACGGCTGCGAGGACCCGAATGGTCGCGTCGTCGTGGGACCGGGTCAGGTCCCCGACCCAGATCGACTCCGGAACGTCGAGCGTGAGGGTAGTGCTGGCCACGCTGTGTCACCGAATATGTTCGCCTTGATCCCGGGGCCTCATAACCGGTTCCCATTGGCCCCTGGCGAGAGTCGGTCGGGGCCGAACACGTTCGGCGACACGTTCCCCCGTTTCCGTCGCCTAACGCCCGCCATGTCCACGACGAACGAAGATTCGACGGATCGGCCGTCGACGACGGTCACCGTCCGTGCGACCGGGCACGTCCGCCGACGGCTCGGGACCCACGAGTTCGAGTTCACCTTCGAGGGGACCACGCTGCGGGACTTTCTGGACGCGTTCTTCGATCGGTACGACGTCCGCGACCTGTTGCTCGCCGAGACCGATGCGGACGCCGTCGCGCCGGGTTGGGCCGGCCCGCCCGACGAACTCGACGACTCGTGGCACGGGAACCCTGAGGGGGAACGGACGAGGACATACGCTCGCGTGTGCGTGAACGGCCGATTCAACGAGACGCTGGGCGGCTTCGACACCCGTCTCGAAGACGGCAACCGGGTCACGCTGGCGTATCCGTTCATCTTCTGCTGTTGAGGTCGGGCCGGGGACCGGCAAACGCCCGCGGCCGCAGCGACCCCTGCGTTCCCCCGGGTCGACCGGCACGCCCCGACCAATTCGCGAGGGCGTCGAACCGTGGCGGCTTCGGGAACGGGCCCGGACGGTCGGGAGCGATTTCGGGTTCGGCGTTCTTCCGACGGGTTCCAGGGTCGTCCGAATCACCCGACAGTCGGCGGTACGGAATAAGTAAAACGGTTCTTTGTGTTATCCGGAGGTTAATTATACTCGGCGGTTTACATGTACTCGTCGGCAGTTCACCCGCACCACAGGCCCACTCACAGGGTGCCTCCCACTGACGCTGCCGACGTGACGGCGGACGATACATCGTTCCACGGTTCCCGGTCCAACACGACGGCGCTTCCCGGATCCGTTCTCGGCCCTTTCGAAACTTTTGTTCGTCGCCGCGCTACTAAGGAGTATGGTGACGAACGGCTTCCGCGCCCGGTTCCGCATCGTTCATCTCTTTCACCTGTGGGCACTGACGGTCGTCCTTGGGTTCGCGCTCAGCCTCCTCTACGCGGGGACGGCCGGGACTATCGCTACCGTACCACTCTGGATCTGGCTCGTCGTCGTCGGGAACGGCGTGGCCTTCGCCCTGTACTTTCTGCTGTCCGGGCCAGTCGCCGGGTGGCTCGACCGGACGGACCGGATGCCGACGGCGCTGGAACGGGTCGGCGAACGGTTGGCGGCGTGGGACGAAGCCGGTCGCGAGTGACCGGGCCCGAGTCCGCAGTCGAACCGGGAACCCTCACGTCACGATCGAGTAGGTGAAGAGCAGCCCGAAGTAGAGGACCACGAGCACGATCAGCGCCTTCAATCGGAAGCGTCGGAGTTCGGTCCGCTCGGCGTCGAGCGCCGGCCCCACCGCTCCCAGTTCCTCGTCGTCCGCGACGTCGCCGTGGTGCAGCCCCACGTGCAGGTCACGGTGGCGTTCCCGAACGAACGGGCGACCGCAGTGGGGACATTCGACCGGCGATGCGTCGGGTGGCACGTCGGCGTCGGGAACGGAGTCGGAATCGGATTCTGTAACGGTCATAGGTACGGCGGTGACAGCGTCGGTTCGGCGACGATCCAGAGGCTGAGCGTCGTGTACGCGATCATGACGGCGATGAAGGGGTACTGGCTCCGGATGGCCTGCAGCCGATCCGGGAAGAGGTCGAACGCGACGGCGTGGGCGACACAGATCGCGAGGACGTGCCCGACCAGGACGAACGTCAGTTCGAGGCCGGCGAACCACCCCGGAAGGACGAGCGCGACTGGAACGGCCGCCCCGGCGATGGGATGGCTGAGCGACGCGACCAGCGCGGGCGACAGCGTCAGGAAGTACCCCAGGAAGTGCGCCAGGTGGTAGCCCGCGGCGATGGCCAGCAAGGGCGGTGCGAACCCCCTGGCGAGCGTCCCGACCGACAGGTACGTCGGCGCGGTCCGGCGGGCCGCGCGGGCGGCCGTCCGGTAGACCCCCAGGAAGACGAGGTATCCGGCCACCAGCGCCGCCGCGTAAATCCCCAGCGGCGGGACGCCGGCGTCGACGATCGGGCCGGCGGCGGCCCCCCAGGCCGCCGTGGTCACCAGGCCGTCGAACGTGGTCACCCAGACGAGCGCGACCACGAACGCCACCTCGTCCGACCCGTCGACCTCCCCCCGTCGGGTCAGCGCCATCCCCGGAAGCCTGAGTTCGAACCCCGATTCCCCCCAGCCGATCGGGGCGACGCGGCCGTAGTACCGGAACACCCGTGCCACCGGGTCGACGTCGGCGAACCACCTGGGGGGGCCGACGACGACGGCGCCGGCAAGCGTGATCACCGCGTAGACACCGATCGTCGATGCGAGCAGGCGGGGATCGTCCGCGAGTGGCGTGACCACCTCGACGAAGACGAGCGTGAGGAGGCCGACGACGCTGGGCCAGGCGCCGAGGCGGTCCGGGTATTCGATCCCAACAGTGGGCAACCGCAAGGCGATGGTCCTGAGGGGGTCGATCGCCGGCCACGCGTTCGCGACCAGGTACGCCGACATCGCGAACCCGGCCCACCAGCCAACCCAAATGACGAGGACCGCGGGATTCCGGACGGCCGTTTCCGGCCCGACGAATCCCAGGACGATCACCCCCGCCAGAACGACGACGCCCAGGAGGGACCCGACCGAGCGCCCCGCGTCGAGTCCCCGTCCCGGGAGGGATCGTCGCCACTCGTGGATCGACGCGACGAACGACCGATCGGTGGCGAAGGTGAGCAGCAGGAACGACGCGCCGACGACGGCACCACCGGTCAGGAGGAACAACCACTGTGGCACCGACAGCGACTCGCTGGCCGACCGGAGCGAGGAACTGTGGGCCGAGACCGGGCCGGCGCTCGCGAACAGGAGTGCCGTCGCACCGAGGGTCGACCCAACCCGACGAGCGCGGCGCGAGAGGGCCATGAGTGCGCGTGCGCACCCCGTCCCCTTATATCGTTGCGCCGATGTACAGGGTCACCACGAGGAACAACCAGACGCCGTCGACGAAGTGCCAGTACATCGAGACCGTACTGACCGAAACGTGCCGGTCGGCGGAGTACTGCCCGCCCAATCCGCGTGTCAGAACGATCGCAAGCAGGACCGCGCCGAGCGTGACGTGGAGGCCGTGGAGCCCGGTGAGCCCGTAGAACGCGCTCGCGAACAGTTGTTCGAGGCCTTCCGTCGCCCAGATGTTGAAGTTCTCCGCGACGACGAACTCGTAGTACTCGTACGCCTGGCCGGCGATGAACAGGACGCCGAGGAGGATCGTGGTACCCAGCAGCCTGAGGAATCGCTGACGGTTGTCCCGTCGGAGCGCGACGTGCGCGTAATGGAGCGTGACGCTACTGGTCACCAGCAAAACGGTGTTCAGGAAGACCAGGCTGCCGAAGAGGTTCGGCGGGAGAGCGCCGGGGTCCCACGGCCGGACGCGGATGAAGAAGTAATAGATGAACCCCGCGCCGAACGTGGCGATCTCGGTCCCGAGAAAGAGGAGCATTCCCCAGCGGAACTTGGACCTGGCGCCGGGGGTCTCCCCGCGGGACCAGAACCCCACCACGAACGCGTGGTACACCCAGCCGTAAAGGCCGACGAGGAAGATCCCCGTGGCGGCGATCAGCCCGACGGGCCCCGCGAGTTCGGGGACAACCCCGTCTAGTCGGGCGCCGAGCACCCACAGCGCGCCGGCGACGTAGAACCCCGACGCGCCGATCGCCGCGACGAACGGCCACCAACTCGCCTCGCCGAAGCCACGCGGCCAGTCCTCCACTGCCGGGAGGTGCCCCCCGTGATCGTCGGTAGTGTCGTCGGTGACGGTCATGGGTACCCCTCCGGCGTGAACCCACAAAAGTCGTTCCTCCGGGTTCGCGTCACCGACCGGCGGGACCGGTCAGGGCGTGCGTTTCGAGTCATCCCTGGCAGGTAGCGTTCGTGGCGTCCCACGTTCCGCCGGCGTCCTCACACGCGTCGGCGAGTTCGTCCTCGTACTCGTCTTGGGGCACGACCGTCACGGTGAACAACATCCCGGAGTGGCCCACGCCGCAGTACTCGGCACAGTACCCCTGATAGGTGCCAGGCTCCTTGGGAACCGTCCGGATCGTGTTGACCTGCCCGGGCATGGCGTCCTGTTTCAACGACATGTCCGGGACGTGGAACGAGTGTATCCACCGTTTGCTCGTGATACTGAAGTACACGGTCTCGTCCGTCGGGACGATGACCTCGTTGGTCGTGCTGAAGTTCCCGTGGTTCGGGTAGTAGAAGTTCCACGCCCAGGTCTCGGCGACGACCCTGATCTCCGTCTCGTCCGGGGAAATCTTGTCGTCCCCGGGTTTCGTGACGTCCGGTTCGGCGAGCACGGTGAACGCCGACACGCCGACGAACAGGAGGACCAGCGCCGTCGCGACCGTCCAGGTGATCTCCAGACGGCGGTTCTCAAGCGTGGGCTTCGGATCGTCGTTGTTCCTGAACCGAAGCACCGTGTAAAGGAGGATCCCCTCGACCAGTATCGAGATCGCGATCGCCACGACCAGGAGCTTGGTGTTCAGCCCCCATATCAGGCGGTCGGTTGAACTCGAGGCCGCCGCCACGGGCGTCGTGGCGACTGCCAGCCCGGCCAGGACGGACAGGCCCGCGACCATCCACTTCCGGTTCATGTGGGTCACCGTAAGTATCATGGGTTTATATATGTATGGGCTTGGGACAAAGGGGGGTCCAAGCGGGATACCTAAGTGGGCGCAGGCCAACGAATCACCAGAGACCGTGACGACCGACCGTTTTCCCGCTCCGGTGCGGACCCACCCCCGTTTCGTGGCGCTCCTCGGGACGGCCGCGATGGGGACGTACCTGCTCATCATAGCGGGCACGACCACCGCCGTCACAGACGCGTCGAGCGCCTGCTCGACGTGGCCGGCGTGTGGCGGCCAGTGGCTGGTCCCCCTGGAGCCGTCGCAACTCCTCGTGGCCTGGGGCCACCGGGTCGTCGCGCTCGTCGTCGGACTGCTTCTGTTCGTGACCGGACTCGTCGCGTGGCGTGGCCCGACGACCCGACGCGTCCGGACCGCTCTGGCGCTCCCGATCGCTCTCTTTCCGGTCCAGGTCGGGATCGGGGCGTTCGCGGCGACGGCCGGCGTCGGCCCGTACACCCGGGCCGCCCACCTCTCGATCGGCATCGCTATTTTCGCCTCGACGGTCGTCGGGCTGGCGTGGACCCTCGAACGTAAAACCGCCGTCGACGAGGACGAGACTGCCGCCGAGGGACCACGTCCCGATCCCGACCCGCTCCCCGACGAGAGTGCCACTACGTCACCCGCCGTTCCGGACGAGCCGATGGCCCGGCTCCGACGCAAGGCGTCCGCGTACGTGGAACTGATGAAACCCCGGCTTATGTGGCTGTTGAGCCTCGTCGCGGCGGCGAGCATGGCGCTGGCCGCCGGACCGGACCTGTCCGCTTCGGTGATCGTGAAAACCCTCGGCGGCGGCGTGCTCGCCATCGGTGCGAGCGGGACGTTCAACCACGTCCTCGAGCGCGACGTCGACCGCAAGATGGCCAGGACCGCGGATCGGGCCCTCGCCGTCGACCTCGTTTCCGTCAGGAACGCGGTCGCGTTCGGTGTGATCCTGACCGCGGCGTCGCTCGCGCTGTTCGCCTCGATCAACTTGCTCGCCGCCGGCCTGGGGCTCACCGCCATCGTGTTCTACAGCGTGATCTACACGCTCGTCCTCAAGCCAAACACCGTCCAGAACACCGTCATCGGCGGTGCCGCCGGCGCGCTGCCGGCCCTCATCGGCTGGGCGGCCGTCACGGGGTCGCTCGGCGTACCGGGGCTGGCCCTGGGAGCCCTGATCTTCCTGTGGACGCCGGCCCACTTCTACAACCTCGCGCTCGCGTACAAGGACGACTACGCTCGCGGCGGGTTCCCGATGATGCCCGTCGTCCGCGGCGACGCGGTGACCCGGAAGCACATCACGCTCTACTTCGCGGCGACCCTGTCGGCGGCGACGGTCCTGACGGCCGTCGGCGGGCTCGGGCCGCTGTACGCGCTCGCGAGCGTCGGTCTCGGGAGCGTGTTCCTGTGGGCCATCGTTCGCCTCCACTGGGAACGCACCGAGTCGGCCGCGCTGCGGGCCTTCCACGCGTCCAACGCCTACCTCGGGATCGTCCTCGTGGCCATCGTCGTCGACGCCATGGCGCTATGAACGTGACCGACCTCGCCGATCCGCTCCGCGGGCACCGTCCGTCCCGGACCACGCTGCTTTACGGGGCGCTGCTCGTCAACGCGGAGGTACTCTGGCTGCTGGGGTACGTCCTCGCGACCGGCGTCGTGCCCGACGAACCGCTGTACTTCTATCCGTTCGTCTGGCTCAACGTCGGCCTGTGGGCGATCTGGCGCACGCGACCGGCCCGGACGACGACCCGCAAGCGACGGATCGCGCTCGTCCTCGCCGGCGGCTACTTCCTCGTGCTGGCGTACTTCGGGGGACTGATCGGGATGGCGTCCGGCCTCCCCGGGACCGCGCCCGCTGGCGCACGCATCGCCATGCTGTCGCTCCCGCCGGGATGGAGTCCCGCGCTGCTCTACCAGGGCGAGGTCCTCCGGGCGGCGGTGATGCCCTACAAGCTGGTGGGCTACCTCGCGCTGACGTACCTCGTCTACGCGACGGCCATCGACGCCGCGGGCGCCGCCCTGTCGGGAATCTTCGGACTGCTCTCCTGCGTGAGCTGTACCTGGCCGATCCTTGCGACGATCGTCAGCGGGATCGCCGGGAGTTCGACTGCGCTCGCGGGGGCGGTCTACAGCCAGTCCTACGGCCTCTCGACGGCCGTGTTCGTCGTTACCGTCGCGTTGCTGTACTGGCGGCCCACGCAGTGAGCCATCGATGGATCCCGTAGAACACGCCACCGTCGGATCGCTCGTTTCGGCGCTCGGGATCGCCGGACTGTGGCTTCTCGGACCACCATCGACGACCGTCCTTGCGGCGTTGTTCCTCTACGGCTTGATCGTGAGCGTGTTCATCGACCTCGATCACTTCCCCCTGGCCCGACTCCAGACCGGCCACTGGGGACACTTCTGGAAGGCCGTTCGAAACCTTCCCGGCGTGCTCGTCGGGCGAACGAAGCTGTTCGAACCGGCGGTCGCCGATCGACTCCGGCCGCGGCGACTCGCCAGCCACGTCGTCCTCGGTGCCGTCCTCGCCGGCGCGGGGTGGGTCCTGGACCCCGCCGTCACGGTGTTCACCGTCCTCGTCGTCGGGGCGCACCTGACCTGTGACGTGCTCAGGGATCGGGAGCTACTGTGACGGCTGGTGGCAGTTCGCCGGTTTCGACCGGCGGACGCCGACCGGCAAGCCAGTCCGAAACCGACGGCCCTTAACCCGGGCCTTCCGAACGGGAAGCCATGCCACCGACCGTGGTCGCCGACGGCGTCCGCAGGACCTACGGCGACGTGGTCGCCCTCGATGGGGTCTCGCTGTCGGTCGACGTCGGCGAGGTGTTCGTCCTGATCGGGCCGAACGGCGCCGGCAAGACCACCCTGGTCAGGGCGCTCACGGGAACGACCGAGCCGACGGACGGAACGGCGACGCTGTTCGGTTCGCGACCGGCGGCAGTGGACCGCTCTCGCCTGGGCGTGTTGCCCCAGTCCTTCCGTCCGTACAGCCGGCTGACGGCCCGGGAACTGGTCGAGTACTACGCCGGGCTGTACGACGAGGCCCGATCGGTCGGGGCGGTGCTGGCCGACGTCGGCATGGCCGACGACGCCGACGCCCGGTACGAGAACCTCTCGGGCGGCCAGCGGCGCCGGACTTGCCTGGGGATCGCGCTGGTGAACGATCCCGACCTGCTGTTCCTCGACGAACCGACGACCGGCATCGACCCGGCCGGCAGACGGACGGTCCAGGACCGGGTCGCGGACCTCGCCGCCGGGGGCACGACGGTGTTCCTGACGACCCACGACATGGCGGAAGCCGAGCGGCTCGCGGACCGGGTCGGGCTTCTCGCCGACGGGGACCTCGTGGCGGTCGGATCGCCGGCCGAGCTGATCGACGAACACGGCGGGGATCGGCGACTGGCCGTCGACGTCGAGGGACCGGTTTCGGCGGCGGCGGACGCCGTGGCCGCCGCGGCCGCCGGCGACTACGGCACCGAAATCGCCGACGGCGAACTCCGGGTCTACGGCGTCGAGGCCACGGCGATCGGGGACGTGCTGGCGTCCCTGGAGTCGGCGGGCGTCGAGTACACCGAGGTCGCCTGGTCACAACCCGGCCTCGAGGACGTCTACCTCTCCCTGACCGGCGAGGCGTTCGAAGTGGGGGCCGGCGTCGGCTACCCAGCCGGGGATGGCGGGGGTGACCCGGCGTGACCCGGATCGGGAGGATCCGGTCGGAGGCGACGGCGGCCTGGCACGCCTTCCTCCGTCGCCGGACGGCGGTCTTCTTCACGTTCTTCTTCCCGATCATCCTGATCGTCATCTTCGGCGCCCTCGTGCGCACCGATCCGGGGGGCGGCGGGCTGTTCACCGAACCCGCCGGATACTACGTCCCGGGATACCTGGCCGTCGTCGTCCTGTTCACGCCCCTCTCGCGCCTCGGGAGCACCGTGGCCCGCAACCGCGAGGGCAACCGCTTCGAGAAGCTGGCGACGACGCCCCTCACCCGTGCCGAGTGGCTCGCGGCCCACACCCTCGTGAACGGGGCCATCATCGGCCTCGCGAGCCTGCTCATCCTCGGCCTCGTCGTCGTCCTCACCGGGGCCGAGGTCGCGTTCTCGGGCCTCCTGGTCCCGCTGATCGCGTTCGGCGTCGTGCTCTTCTGTGGCGTGGGCGCGCTCCTGGGGCGGCTCGCGGATTCCCAGGACGGCGCCGTGACCGCCTCGAACGCGATCGGGCTGCCGTTGCTCTTCCTCTCGGAAACCTTCGTCACGCCCGACCTCCTGCCCGGGTGGTTCGAACCGCTGGTGAACCTCTCCCCCCTGACGTACTTCGCCCGGGGGACGCGGGCCGCAGCGTATCCGGCGAGCCAGGCGTCGCCGTATCCGAGCCTGGGGATCCTCGTCGTGTTGGCGGTCGTCGCCTTCGCGCTCGGGGCGTACGCCATCCCACGGACCGAATAATCCCCGGCCCGATTTCCCCGACCTGATGGCTCACGTTGTACACACGACAACCGCTAAGTGGTTTGACTCACGTTGTACACACGATGGCTTCCGACAAGAAACGGGTGCAGTTCCGCGCACCGCACCGGCTCATCGATCGGGCGGATGCGCTCGCGACCGTCCTCGGCGAAGATCGGACGGATGTCCTCGTGACCGCGCTCCGGGAGTACCTCCGGGACGCCGCCCAGGACGACGCGCTCACCCAGGAAATCGCGGCGGCATATTACGACGACGAGATCTCATACGATGAACTCCGGGCATTGGTCGGGGCCGAAGAGGCTGCGAACTTCCGGGTCCTCAAACAGCAATTAAACGAGGACTACGTGGACGACGTCGCAGAGTTATAAATGACGGATTTCGTTGCCGATACGTCCGGTCTGGTGAGTCTCGGGATCACCGCCGGGAACGACCCGGATCCCTTGGGGATCTGTCTCGACGAGTACGACGTGCTGGTGCCCGAAACCGTGGTCGACGAGCTACGCGAGATCGGCTCGCACGACGACCACCACGGACGAGCAGCGGGGGCGGTCCTCGATCGGACCGACGACCTCGGCGTCCGTTCGGTGTCGCTCGACGACGACTCCCCGCTCGACGACGGCGAGAACGCCGCCGTCGCGCTCGCGAACGACGTCGACGCCGCCCTGTTTTGCTGTGACGAGTTCAACCACCTCGGGTTGATCCACGCGTCGCTCGCCGACACGCGACTCGTGACGACGCCGACTGTTCTGTCGGTCCTCGTCCGGAGGGACCTGTTGCCCGCTCACGAGGCGCTCGACGTCCTCGAAAGCGTCAGTCGGGCACGGAATTGGACATCGAACAGTTACGTTCAGCGCGCACGATCCCTTCTGGAGAGCGAGGCGTCGCCGTGACGACCGACTCCGATCCCTCGACCCTCGTAGCGACGCTGCACGAACGGTTCGACGATGAATCCGGCCGCAGAACCGACCCCGTAACCGTCGCGTCGGCCCCCGGCCGCGTGAACCTCGTCGGCGGACACACGGACTACAACGAGGGGTTCGTCCTTCCGGTCGCCGTCGATCGGCGGGTGACGGTCGCCGTCCGGCCGCGAACCGATAGGCGGATCCGGGTCCACTCGCGCGACTTCGAGGACACCGACGCGTTCGACCTCGACCGGATCGAGCGGCTCGACGGATCGCACTGGGCGAACTACGTTCGGGGCGTGGCCCGGGAACTGCGGGACGTGGAGGAGTCGGCGGGGGTTCTCGCCGGCGCTGACCTCGTCGTCGACGGGACCGTCCCCGTGGGGGCCGGCCTGGGCTCCTCGGCGGCGTTCGAACTGGCTGTCGGTGCGGGGCTGGTCGCCGCCAACGACCTGGACGTGGATCGACGGGCGCTGGCCCGGGCCTGTCGCGCGGCCGAGAACGACTTCGTCGGCGTGGACTGCGGGATCATGGACCAGTTCGCGGCGGCGTTCGGGGCGGCCGACGCCGCGCTCTTTCTCGACTGCCGGGACGAGACGTTCGAGTCGATTCCCATCGCGGGGGACGTTCGGATCGTCGTCACCGACACGAACGTGCGCCACGACCTCGTCGAGTCGGCGTACAATGAGCGCCGACGCGAGTGCGAACGGGGCGTCGCGGCGCTCGACGAGTGCTTCGAAGACGTCGCGGTGACGGCACTCCGGGACGTCTCTCCGGGGGCCCTCGAGGGATGCGCCGACCGCCTCGACGGGACGATCCGCCGGCGCGTCGAGCACGTCGTGACCGAGATCGCGCGCGTGGAGGCGGCCGCGACCGCGCTCGAACGTGGCGACCTGGCTGCGGTCGGGGACCGCATGCACGAGTCCCACGCCAGCCTCCGCGACCGATACGGGGTCAGTTGCGACGAACTGGACGCTGTCGTGGAGATCGCCGGGGAAATCGACGGCGTCTACGGGTCGCGGATGACCGGCGCCGGGTTTGGCGGGTCGGTGGTGAGTCTCGTGCGGCCGGCGGCCGTCGATCGATTTGAACGCACCGTCACGTCCGGGTACAGGGAACGGTTCGGACTCGAGGCCGACGTGTACGTCTGCGAGGCGGACGACGGCGTGCGGACGCGTCGACGGGAAGGGCCACAGTCGTAGCGGAACGGGCCTCCGAGACGGCGTCAGGGGGCCGCGAACTCGTAACTGTAGACGTGGTTCAGCATGACGTAGGTAACCACGCCGAGCACGAGGCTCACGATCCACGTGCCCGCGGCGATCCGGCCGATCCGCCTGTGTGGCGTCTCGTTCCGGAGTTCGGCGGGCGTGTGCGTCAGCCCCAGGATCAGCGCGTAGAGGACGACCGGAACGGCGAGGATCGACAGCAGGACGTGGACCGCGAGCATGCCGAGGTAGGCGATCTTCACCGGCCCCATCGCGAGGTCGATCTCCTTGGTGCCGCCGCCACCGGTCTTGAGCAGGTACAGGACGAGGAAGACCAGGATGAGGAGGAAGGCCGATCCCATGGCCGCGCGATGCTTGTCCACCTCGCCCTTCCGGATCCACCGCCAGCCCAGCACCAGGAGGATCGTCGCGGCGGTGTTGACGGCCGCGATGGCGTGCGAGAGCAGGTTGACGGTTCCCTCGGATATCTCCGGATAGATCGGCAGGCCGACCACCAGGGTGCCGAGGACGAGGGCGTAGCCGACCACCGTCAGGACGGCCGTCAGGGCGCCGGGTCGCTCCTTCGCCCGTCGTTTCGCGTTCGCCAGTGCCATGGTCGGTGTCTACGGGGCCATGGATATGGGCCTACCGCTTCCCGTCAAAACGGTCCCGGTCCGTCCACTGGAGACGGTTCGGTCTCGTGCGCGAAAGTCGATAAAGTGAAATCGGCGGCGACGGAACCATATGGGTATGAGCGCGGACCAGAAACAGGAAACGATCCGGTGTCTCGTAGCCAAGGTCGGCCTCGACGGCCACGATCGCGGTGCACACGTCATCGCGCGGGCGTTCCGCGACGCCGGCTTCGAGGTCATCTACTCGGGCCTGCACAAGTCCCCCGAGGAAATCGTCCAGGCGACCGTCCAGGAGGACGTCGACGTGCTGGGCATCTCGATCCTCTCGGGCGCGCACAACGCCCTCATTCCCAAGATCATCGAGGGGCTGAACGAGTACGGCGCCTACGAGGACACCCTCGTCATCGCGGGCGGGATCATCCCCGACGAGGACAAGGAGCAACTCAAGACGGAGGGCGTCGCCGAGGTCTTCGGCCCCGGCACCGAGATGGAGGAGACCATCGAGTTCGTCAGGGAGAACGCCACGGAGCGATGAACCCGGACGCGTCGTCGCTGGTCGAGGACCTCCTCGAGGGCGACCACCGCGCGCTGGCTCGCGTCATCACGAAGATCGAGAACCGCGAACCCGGCTACCGCGAGATCATCTCGGCGCTGTACGACCACACCGGGGACGCCGACATCATCGGCCTCACCGGGAGCCCCGGGGCCGGCAAGTCGACGCTCGTCGACGAACTGGCGAGCCACTACCGGGACCGGGGACTGACTGTGGGCATCATCGCCGTCGATCCCTCCTCGCCCTACTCGGGCGGCGCGGTGCTGGGCGACCGCATCCGCATGACCTCGAACTCGGGGGATATGGACGTGTTCTTCCGGTCGATGGGGGCCCGAGGCAACCTCGGCGGCCTCTCGACCGCGACGGGCGACGCCGTGAAGGCGCTCGACGCGTTCGGCAAGGACAAGATCCTCATCGAGACGGTGGGCGCCGGTCAGAACGAGGTCGACGTCGTCAAGACGGCCGACACGGTGGCCGTCCTCGTCCCGCCCGCCAGCGGGGACGCGATCCAGACCCTGAAGGCGGGCATCCTCGAGATCGGCGACCTGTTCGTCGTCAACAAGGCGGACCTCGAGGGCGCCGACCGAACCGTCCAGGAACTGCGCGAGATGATCCAGATGAGCGAGGATTACACCGCGCCCGCCGGCGGCGGTCACCACGGCATCGACCAGTCCGCACTCGATTCGGACGACGAGGTCGACGAGGACGACGAACCGGACGAGTGGACGCCCCGGATCGTCGAGACCGTGGCAACTGAGAGCGAGGGCATCGACGAACTCGTCGAGACGCTCCAGACGCATCGCGAGTACCTCGGGGAGACCGGCGAACTGGAACGGAAGGTCAGGGAGCGCAACGCCTCGGAAATCAGGACCCTCCTGCGAAACGACGTCAGCCGTCTCCTCGAGGACGAGATCGAACGCCAGGGCGGCATCGACGAACTCGTCGACGCGGTAATGGCCGGCGAGACGAACCCCTACGAGATCGCCGAGGACATCGTCGACCCCATCGAGAACTGTCTCGAGGACGAGGACACGTGACGCGCCACGGATAAGTCGGTGGGGTTCCATCCTCCTTTCATGAAGCGTACAACGGCCCTCGGAGTCCTCGCCGGCGGGATCGGACTGACCGCGCTGGCGAACGTGCACCTCCGGGACGTCGGGCCGCTCGAACAACCGTTGCCGGGACGGGACCGACGGTACGACTGGCGCGGTACGGAGGTCGCATACGTGGATCACGGCGATCCGGACGCTCCCGATTTGCTGTGCCTTCACGGCCCCAACGCGGCGGGAACCAGCAAGGAGTTCGAGGCGATCTGGGAGGATCTGGCGGCGGACTTTCACGTCGTCGCCCCCGACTTCCCCGGGTTCGGCCGGTCCGACCGACCGCCGCTCTACTACTCCGCGGAGCTGTACGCGTCGTTCGTCCGCGATTTCATCGCCGACCGGACCGAGACACCGACCGTGCTCGCGTCCTCGCTGTCGGGGGCCTACGCGGTCGCCGCCGCGCGCGACGACCCGGATCTCGTCTCGCGGCTGGAGCTCGTCTGTCCGACGGCCGACACGTTCTCCGGCCGCCGCCGCTGGCTGCGAACGCTGTTGCGCTCGTCGTTCGTGGGCGAGGCGCTGTTCAACCTCGTGGCGAGTCGTCCTTCCATCCGGCACTCCAACGCGGACCACGCCTACTACGATCCGTCGCAGCAATCCTCAGAACTCGCCGAGTACCAGTGGCGGGCCGCCCACCAGCCAGGTGCGCGATACGCGCCCGCCTCGTTCGCGAGCGGGTACCTCGACCCCGAGTTCGACCTCGGCGACGAACTGGCGGCGCTCGACGTGCCCACGACGCTGATCTGGGGCCGCGAGGCCGAAACCAGCCCGTTGAGCAAGGGCCGCGACCTGGCCGAGACCGCCGACGCGCGACTCGCGGTAGTCGACTACGCGAAACTGCTCCCCCACGCCGAACATCACGAGGAGTTCCTCGAGGCGATGGACCTCTGAGGGCTGCTGGGGCCTGGCGACGGCGGGGGAGCGACGCGAACCCGCGGTCCTATCGCGGCCGGAAGACCAGCAGCGGGTCGCCCGTCGTTTCGGTTTCCTCGGCGACCGCCTCGACGACCATGCCCGTTTCCACGTCATCGTGATCGACGCCTCGAACCTGGCCGGTCAGACGGATCGGCCCGAAGTCGGCCACGGCCGTGACGTACGGTTCGTCCGCCTCGAAATCCGGCATCGCCACGCGGGTGACGGTGAAGGTTTCGACCTCGCCGGCGACCGGGAGCGGTTCTTCCGTGAACTCCCGAACCCCGCACTCGGGGCAGAGCGCTCGCGGCGGCAGCGACCCGTGACCGTTCTCGCACTCCAGGTAATAGCCCTCGCCGTCGGCCAGCGCCTCGAAGAACTCGTCGAACCCGGCGTCGTGGGTCTCGTCGCTCATTCGACCACCTCCAGCACGTGGACGATCGCGGTGGCGACCGTTCCACCCGCGTTGTGCGTGAGGCCAAGGGTCGCGTCCTCGACGTACTCGCTGTTGAAGTGATCGCCGCGAAGGAGCTCCGCTATCTCGGCGACTTGCGAGACGCCGGTCGCGCCGACGGGATGGCCCTTGGCCTTCAGGCCCCCGGAGAGGTTGACGGGCACGTCGCCGCCCGCGGTCGTCTCCCCCTCGCGTGCTGCCGCCATTCCCTCGCCGACTTCGTAGAGCCCCAGCGACTCGAGCGCGAGGACCTCCGCGATGGTGAAGCAGTCGTGGACTTCGGCCACGTCGAGGTCGTCGGGGCCGACGCCGGCGTCGGCGTAGGCTTCCTCGGCGGCCGCGTCGGCGGCCGGCGTGCGCGCCAGGTGATCGCGGTCGTGGAGGGCCATGCGGTCGCCGCCCTGGCCCGTGCCGGTGATCGCGACGGAGGCCTCGACGTCGTTCTCGGCGGCGTACTCGTCGCTGACCAGCACCACGGCGGCTGCCCCGTCGCTGATCGGACACGCGTCGTACATCCCGATCGGGTCGGACACCATCGGCGCCCCGAGGACGTCCTCGACCGTGATCTCCTTCTGGAACTGGGCCTTGTCGTTCGGGAGGGCGTTCTCGTGGTTCTTCACCGCGATGTGGGCCAGATCCTCGCGGCTCCCGCCGTACTCCTCGAAGTAGGCCTGCTGCATCAGGGCGTACGCGCCGGGGAAGGTAACGCCCGCCCGCACTTCCCAGAGGTCGTCGGCGGCGATGGCGAGGGCCTCGGTCGCGCCGGCCGTCCCGAGGTTCGTCATGCGCTCGGCGCCGCCGACGAGGATGGCGTCCGCCTCGCCGTTCCGGATGTCCTTGACGGCGTTCCGAACGGCGGCGCCGCCGGAACAACAGGCGGCCTCGAAGCGGGTGCCAGGCGCGTCGACGCCCGCCGCCTCGGCCATCAGGGGCCCCTGGTGACCCTGGTGTTCGGACAGTTCGCCCATGAAGTTGCCGTAGAAGACGCTCTCGACGTCCGCCCGGTCGACGCCAGCGTCGTCCAACGCGTCCGCGCTGGCCGCCGCGAACAGGTCCCGACCCGTCCGTTCCGGGGCGCTCCCGAACTCGGTGATTCCGGTGCCGGCAACTCGTACGTCTGGCATGGGATCCCGTAGTCGACCCGTCCCTAAATAGTCACGCGTTACCGGGGGGTGACCGGGACCGCCCCGGACGGGACATCGTCGGGCCCCGTCGCTTTTCCTCGACCCCGTCGAAGCGTCAGCTATGGGTTCCGGGCTGCCGACCGACTCCGTTGGCTTCGGTCGCCGTCACTGGAAGCGATGGCTCCTCGCGTTCGTCGTGACGGTCCTCGTCGTCGCCCTGTTCGGCCTCGAACTGGCGGTGACCTACTTCGATACGCCCCATCGCGGGACGGACGCGTCGGTCTCCCGCGTCGAGGCGGACCCGGCGGTCGAGGTCGATCGGCTGGGTCGCGGGTACGTGATGCGACCCGCCGGCCGCGAATCGACGGTCGGTCTGGTCTTCTATCCGGGCGGGCGGGTCCACCCGGACGCCTACCTCTCCGCCCTCGCTCCCCTGGTCCGCGAAGCGAGCGTGACCGTGTTCGTCCCGAAGATGCCCCTGAACCTGGCCGTCATCGCTCCCGGGACTGCAGGATCGATCGTCCGGGAGCACCCGGAGATCGAAACCTGGTACGTCGGTGGGCACTCGCTCGGGGGCTCGATGGCTTGCCGGTACGCGGACGGCCACGCCGACCGGGTGGACGGGGTCGTCCTTCTGGCGTCCTACTGCGATCGGGACGTGAGCGACGCGTCGTTCCGGGCGCTGAGCGTGACCGGGTCCGCCGACAGGGTGTTGAACCGCGATCGCTACCGGGAGACCAGGTCGAACCTCCCGTCCGACGCCCGGTTCGTCCGGATTCGCGGGATGAACCACTCGCAGTTCGGGGCCTACGCCGGACAGCGGGGCGGCGGGCCGGCGACCATCGATTACGCCACGGCACACGATCGGCTGGGGGACGTGCTGGTTTCGTGGATCGAAAACGGGAGTAGCGAGGGGTCGATTCGACGGCCACGGGCGTCGAAAGTGCCCGCTCCGTTAACCTTTCCCGGCCGCGGTCCTCAGAGGGGGGTAATGGCCGAAGGAACGGAACTGGCCGACGGGTTCGGGAAGTCGAGCCCCTGGCCGTTGTTCGTGGCGCTCGGGCTCGCGATCTCGGAGGTCGGGGTGGTCATGGCGCTGCTACCCATCACGGTCGGCGGCCTCCTGCTGTTCGTGGGGAGCGTCGCTGGCATCCTCACGGAAACGGAGTACGTCGATAGCCCCTGGCCGCTGCTGGCCGGGGTCGCCGCCGTGCTGGTGGTGCTCGGGGCCGGCATCTACCTGTACACCGGCGCCCCGTTAACCGTCGACACCGTTCTCGACACGCTGGCGGTCGGCCGGACCGTCGCGTACCGGGGACTGGCGATCGCGATGGCCGGGATCGTCACCGTCGCGGTGGCGGTCGCCGGCTGGATCGCGAACGCGTCCGGCGCGGCCGTCGAACCCTGACGATCCGTGCGCCGGGCGGCGGTCGTTGCAACGACCGACAGTCTATTACTTCCTCGGGGTTCAACGTATCTACATATGAGTACCCGGGTGTTCGACCGCGAAACCATGCTGGACCTGCTCGTAAACGTGGTTCCGCTCGCCATCCTGCTGTTCTTCATCGGCCTGTTCCTGGTCTGGGATCCTTTCGGCTACGAGACGTCGATCTACACGTACCTCCAGCTCGCCATCGTCGGCGTGACGTTCGTCGCGCTGGCGTATCTGACCTACGTGTCCGGAAAGGCCATCGCGTCCGACGAGAAACGGCGCGAGAGCGAGGAGTAACGGGCGATTTCGCCGCGGTTGGTATCGCTTCTCGAGTTTGCCCATCATATGCGGGGTTAATGATCGCCCGGAGACGTCCGCTTTCTCGGCTTATAGGGCGTTCTCGGGGGTTTTAGCGCCTCTAGGCGCGGTTCCCGGCAACGATTAGAGGGGCCGTCACCCTTAATTTGACCCGGGACTTTCATTACCCTGCAATCCGGAGTGGTACCAGACATGGCTATTGGGGACCAGGTCCTGCTAACCGTGCTCATGGGTGGGTTCCTCCTCCTCGTCGCGATGTGGCTCACGCGCGTGGCGGAGTGGCGAACCTACACCCCCTTCGTGAGCGGCGGCGGGGCCGTGGGCGAGGAAACGGTGGAGGAACACGTGGAGAAGCCCGGCGGGCTCGTCCGCTGGCTGACGACCGTCGATCACAAGGACATCGGCATCCTGTACGGGCTGTTCGCGACGTTCGCGTTCGCCTGGGGCGGTATCTCGGTCGTCCTCATGCGCCTCGAACTCGCCGGGCCCGCGACCGACTTCCTCACGGCCGGCACGTACAACGCCCTCCTCACCACCCACGGCATCACGATGCTGTTCCTGTTCGGGACGCCGATCATCGCCGCGTTCGGGAACTACTTCATCCCGCTGTTGATCGGCGCCGACGACATGGCGTTCCCGCGGATCAACGCCATCGCGTTCTGGCTGCTCCCGCCCGGCGCGATCCTGATCTGGGCCGGGTTCTTCCTCGATCCGTTCATGGGGAACATCGCGCCGTCGATGACCAGCTGGACGATGTACCCGCCGATCGCCGCCGAGCAGGCCGCCAGCGGTGCCGGGGCGACGTCGACCGCCCCGCCGAACCCGGGCGCGGACCTGATGCTGTTGGGCCTGCACCTCACCGGCGTCTCGGCGACGATGGGGGCGATCAACTTCATCGCCACCATCTTCACCGAGCGCGACGACGAGGTCGGCTGGAGCCGCCTCGACATCTTCTCGTGGACGATTCTCACGCAGTCGGGTCTCATCCTGTTCGCGTTCCCCCTGCTGGGTAGCGCGATCGTCATGCTGCTGCTCGACCGGAACTTCGCGACGACGTTCTTCACCGTCGAAGGCGGGAGTCCGTTGCTGTGGCAACACCTCTTCTGGTTCTTCGGCCACCCCGAGGTGTACATCCTCGTGTTGCCACCCATGGGGCTCGTGAGCTTCATCATCCCGCGGTTCTCGGGGCGAAAGCTGTTCGGGTTCAAGTTCGTCGTCTACTCGACGCTGGCCATCGGCGTGCTCTCGTTCGGCGTCTGGGCCCACCACATGTTCACGACGGGCATCGACCCGCGCATCCGTGCCTCGTTCATGGCCGTCTCGCTCGCTATCGCGGTCCCGTCCGCCGTCAAGACGTTCAACTGGATCACGACGATGTGGAACGGCCGCCTCCGGCTGACGACGCCCATGCTGTTCGCGATCGGTTTCGTCGCCAACTTCATCATCGGCGGCGTGACCGGCGTCTTCCTCGCGGCCATCCCGATCGACCTGATCCTGCACGACACCTACTACGTCGTCGGTCACTTCCACTACATCATCATGGGCGGCATCGGGTTCGCCGTCTTCGCCGGCATCTACTACTGGTACCCGATCGTGACCGGGAAGATGTACGGCCGCACCCTCGGCAAGTGGCACTTCTGGCTCTCCATGATCGGGACGAACCTCACGTTCTTCGCCATGCTCCTGCTGGGCTACGGCGGCATGCCCCGCCGGTACGCGACCTACGACGCGGTCACGGTCGGCCCGCTCGCCTACTTCACGGACCTCCACCAGATCGCGACGGCCGGCGCGCTCATCCTGCTCGTCGGGCAGCTCATCTGGCTCCTGAACATGGTTCAGTCCTACATCGAGAGCCCGCTCCTCGAGGACGACGACCCGTGGAACCTGGGGCGGGACAATCTGCGAACGCGCGAGTGGGACTGGCTCGACGCGAAGCAGGAGGACCGACTGCTCGCGACCGACGGCGGCGAGGAGGACGGCGAACTCGCCACGGACGGCGGCGAGGACGAGGATGATCGGGCAGCCGACGTCCCCGATTCGGACGACGGCACGACGAACGGATAGTCAGAACGCGTTTCCTCCGACCGGACAGTTTGGAGTGTGACACACTGGAGAGGCCGGCCATGGACGACCTGGCCGAGACGATCGAGACGTACGATCGCGTCGCCGAGGAGTACCGGGAGCGTCACGACGGCCGGGACCCCATCGCCGATCAGGTGGACCGGTTCTGCGGGGCGGTCCACGGATCGGTGATCCTCGACGTGGGGTGTGGTCCGGGGTGGGAGTCGGCGACGTTCGCGGAACGAGGGTACGACGTCCTCGGCGTCGACGCCAGTCCCGGACTCCTTGAGATCGCGAGGGAAGAGGCGCCCACTGCCGACTTCGCCCGGATGGACATGCGGGAACTCGGCGTGGCGGACGGCGCCGTCGACGGGATCTGGGCCTGCGCGTCGTTCCTCCACGTCCCGCGATCGGACGCCCCAGACACCCTCGACGAGTACCGGCGAGTCCTCCGGGACGGCGGCACGCTCTGGTTGTCGGTCAAACGGGGGACCGGAACCAGTCCCGGCGACACGGACGAGGACGACGGGCGCCGGTTCACGCTGTATCGGGCGGACGAACTCCGGGAACTCGTCTCCGGGGCGGACCTAACGGTCGAGTCCGTCTCCGACGGCCAGTGGGCCGGGGTGCGCGCCACCGCCCCTAGGTCAGGACCAGCACGAACCCCGTCGCGAACATCAGGGCAGCGATGGCGCCCAGAACGAGCAACAACAGTTCCTTCTCGGACATGGCCACCTGTTAGCGATCGAACCCAAAAACCTCATCGTTCCGACGACCGTAGGGCGGGTCGTGTTCGAAACCAGAACGACCAGCGGCCGGCGGGTTATCCTCGTCGTCTACGCTGTCGTCGTCGGAATTGCGGGTCTCATGGGGGCCATTCTCGGCGTGATCCTGCCGGCACAGAAGGGCGTTGCAGTCGCGACGGTGGGGCCGCTCTCGTTCCCGATCACGCCGGCGACGTTCGCGCTCTACGGGATGCTCACGATGGCCATCATGCTGGGCGTCCTGCTCGGCGTCGTGCAGTTCGTCTCCCGGTTCGACGACGCCTCGCGGTCCGGCGAGTGAGTCCGGACAAGGACGGGGACGTGTGCTCGGTCAGTCCCCGTGGACTTTCCGGTGGATGTCCTCGACGACGTCCGGGTTGCGAAGCGTACTCGTGTCGCCGAGTTCCTCGCCGTTGGCGATGTCCTCGAGGAGGCGGCGCATGATCTTCCCCGACCGGGTCTTGGGCAGTTCGGGGGTGAAGATCACCGTCTCGGGGCGGGCGATCGGCCCGATGGACTTTTCGACGCCGTCGATGATGCGCTGGCGGAATTCCTGGTCGCCCTCGGACCCCTCCTCGGTGATGACGTACGCGTAGACCGCCTCGCCGGTCACCTCGTGAGACCCGCCGACTACGGCCGCCTCGGCGACCCCCTCGACGCCGACGATGGCCGACTCGATCTCCATCGTCCCGAGGCGGTGTCCCGAGACGTTGACGACGTCGTCGACCCGACCGAGGATGGTGATGTACCCGTCCTCGTCGATCTTCGCGCCGTCCTCGGGGGAGTACACCCAGGCGTCGCGTTCGGGAATCGAGTACTCGCGCCAGTACTCGTCGACGAACCGGTCGTCGTTCCCGTACAGCGTCCGGAGCATTCCCGGCCAGGGGTTGTTCGCGACGAGGTACCCCGCCTCGCCGGCCCCCACCGGGTCCCCGGTCCCGTCGATGACGTCGGCGCTGATGCCGGGCAGCGGCGGCCCGGCGGTCCCCGGTTTCATCTCGGAAATTCCCGGGAGCGTCGAGATCATCATCCCGCCCGTTTCCGTCTGCCACCACGTGTCCACGATCGGACACTCCTCGTTCCCGATGTGCCGGTAGTACCACTTCCAGGCACGGGGGTTGATCGGTTCCCCGACGGTCCCGAGGAGGCGGAGCGACGAGAGGTCGTGTTTCTCGGGGTGGGACTGCCCCCATTTCATGAACGACCTGATCGCGGTCGGGGCCGTGTAGAATATCTCGACGTCGTACTCGTCGACGATCTTCCACAGGCGGTCTTTCCCCGGGTAGTCCGGAGTCCCCTCGTACATCACGGTCGTCGTTCCCAGCGCGAGCGGCCCGTAGACGATGTAGGAGTGGCCAGTGATCCACCCGATGTCGGCCGCACACCAGTAGGTGTCCTCCGGTTCGAGGTCCAGCACCGCGTGTGAGGTCCAGGACACGTACGAGAGGTACCCACCAGTCGTGTGTTTGACGCCCTTCGGCTGCCCCGTCGTTCCGGAGGTGTACATGAGAAAGAGCATGTCCTCGGCGTCGCGGGTCACGGGCTCGACTTCCGCCCCGTGGTGTTCGTCCACGAGTTCGGCGTAGTCGTGTTCATTCGCTCCCAGGTCGTGGTCGAGCGTCTCCCCCAGGCGGTCGACGACGACCGTGGTCACTGCCTCCCCGAGCGTCGAGACGCCGTCCTCGGCCTTTGCCTTGTGATCGAGCGGATCGCCCCGCCGGTAGTACCCGTCGCAGGTGATCAGGTACTCCGAGTCGGCGCTCTCCATCCGGGTGGCCAGCGCCTCGGCCGAGAACCCGGCGAACACGACGCTGTGTGGCGCGCCGATCCGGGCACAGGCGAGCATCGCGATCGGCAGCGCCGGGATCATCGGGAGGTACATGGTGACGACGTCGTCCTCCTCGACGCCGAGGTCGCGCAGGGCGGCCGCGAACGCGTTCACCTCCTCGTACAGGTCCCGATAGGTGTACGTCCTGGTCTCGCCCTCCTCGCCGATCCACTCGATCGCGGCACGGTCGCCGTCCCCTGCCTCGACGTGTCGGTCGACGCAGTTGTAACAGGCGTTGAGTTCGCCCCCGGTGAACCACTCGTAGAACGGGGCGTCGGAGTCATCGAGCACGGTGTCGTATTCAACCTCCCAGTCGATCAGGTCCGCCGCCCGCTCCCACGACGCCGGCCAGTTCTCCTCGAACTCCTCGTAGATGGACTCGTCGGCCACGTTGGCCTGCTCGACGAAGTCCGCCGGCGGTTCGAAGGTCTCCTGTTGTTCCAGGCGAGCCTCGAGTTCCACCTCGGGTGTGTTATCGTCCGACATGGTTGTTGGGCAAAACAGCGGAGAACGGAATAAGTATTCCCCTCATTTTCGGGACAATCGGCGCCCAACCGGGCCGGTCAAGCGGTGCTTGTCCCGCGATCCGACCGGGGTCCAGCAGCGAGGAGCCGCTCGGAACCGAGGCCGACCTTTCCGACGAGAGAAGTCGGGCCCTGAAACCTGAAGGGCTTGAAAAGACGCTATATGGTGATCCAGGCCGGTCTCAAGTGAGCGTTGAACGCCGCTCTCCGGAGCCGACGGGCCCTGAAACCCCGCGAACGATACCGACCTTATATGCCGCCGGCCCGCGTAATTTTCTACCCGAAACGCGCTATGTCGGACGCGAACACCGAGCAATCGCTCGAACTCGTTCGTCGGGTCTCCGACGTGGAGTGGCGAGTGGGCGCCGACGCCGCCCTCCTCCGTGACCGGCTCTACACCGGATCGCGGTATTCGATCCCGATCACGGCTTCCGAACTCGCCGTCCACCGGGAGGCCCTCCGAAACATGGTCGAACACCGCGATCTCTCTCAGGACGGCCTCACGGTTCTCACGGCCGTCCAACTCCAGCTCGAACTCGCGTTCGACGACCTCGACGACGGCACCGGGGCGAACGCTCAAGCGACCGTGGACCTGGACGGGACGGAGGTCTTCGCCCTCGCGACTGCTCACCTCGGAGCGGCAAGCAACGCCGGATCCGGACGCGACGGTCACGACCACGACGAGACGCTCCACCGCCGGCTCGGTCACCGGCTTCTCGACAGGATCGGCGATGAGACCCCGGCGACGGACGTTCTCCCGCCGGTTCGATAGGAGATTCGGGGGCTTTCCAGTCAGGCGACCCCGACCGTTTCCTGATAGGCGCCGTGGTGGTCCTCGAAGACGCCCATGATCTCGCCCATCGTGGCGTAGGCCTTGACCGCGTCGACGATGTACGGCATCGTGTTCTCGTCGTTCGCGATGGCCGACGAGACCGCCTCCAGCGCGGCGTCCACGGCCTCGTCGTCGCGCTCGGCCTTGACGTCCTCCAGTCTGGCGAGCTGTCTGTCGCGGGTCTCCTGTTCGTCGACGTGGAGGATGTCAGGTCTGGTGTCCTCCTCGATGGTGTACCTGTTGACGCCGACGACCACTTCCTCGCCCTCGTCGACGCGCTCCTGGTACTCGTAGGCGGACTCCTGGATCTCGCGGTGGAAGTACCCCTGTTCGATCCCGGCGAGCGTGCCGTCGAGGATCGATCCGTTGCCCTTTTCCCTGATTTCCCGGATGTACTCCAGCGCGCGCTCTTCGATCTCGTCGGTGAGGGCCTCGACGGCGAAGCTCCCGGCCATCGGGTCGACCATGTCGGCCGCGCCGGACTCCTCGGCGATGACCTGCTGGGTCCGGAGCGCGACGCGGACGGCCTGCTCGCTCGGCAGGGCCAGTGCCTCGTCGAAGCTGTTGGTGTGCAGGCTCTGGGTCCCGCCGAGGACGCCGGCCAGCGCCTGGATCGTCACGCGGGCCACGTTGTTTATCGGCTGCTGGGCCGTCAGCGACTGCCCGGCGGTCTGGGTGTGGAACTTCAGCCGCCTGGCGGCGTCGGATTCCGCGCCGTACCACTCCTGGAGCTTTCGCGCCCAGATTCGGCGCGCAGCACGGAACTTCGCGACCTCCTCGAAGATGGAGTTGTGCGAGTTGAAGAAGAAGGAGAGGGTGGGTGCGAACTCGTCGACGTCCAAGCCGCGGTCGAGGCAACTCTCGACGTACGCGAACCCGTCCGCGAGGGTAAAGGCGAGTTCCTGGACCGCGGTCGACCCGGCCTCGCGGATGTGGTACCCCGAGATGGAGATCGGATTGAACTTCGGCGTCTCCTCGACGGAGAACTCGATCACGTCGGTCACGACGTCCACCGAGGGTCCCGGCGGGACGACCCACTCTTTCTGTGCGATGAACTCCTTGAGCATGTCGTTCTGAAGGGTGCCCCGGATCTCCTCGCGGGGCACGCCCTGCTGGTCGGCGATGGCGATGTACATCGCGTAGATGACCGGCGCGCTCGGGTTGATCGTGAACGAGGTCGAGACCTCGCCGAGGTCGATCCCGTCGAACAGGATCTCCATGTCGCGAAGGGTGTCGACCGCGACGCCCTCCTTGCCGACCTCCCCGAGGGACATCGAGTGGTCGGAGTCGATCCCCATCAGCGACGGCATGTCGAACGCCGTCGAGAGCCCCGTCTGGCCCTCCTCGATGAGGTAGTGGAAGCGCTCGTTGGTCTCCTCGGCCGTCCCGAACCCGGCGAACTGCCGCATCGTCCACGGTCGACCACGGTACATCGTCGGATAGACCCCGCGGGTGAACGGGGGATCGCCCGGGAAGCCCAGGTCCTCCGTGTAGTCGATATCGCCGACATCCTCGGGGGTGTACAGGCGGTCGACCTCGAGGTTCGAGACGGTCGCGAACCGGTCCTTGCGTTCGCCGTGGCGCTCGAGAAACGGCTCGAGCGTCTCTTCGGCCCACTCCTCGCGGGCCGTGCGGATTTCGGCGAGGTCGTCCTCGTCGTACATACCCATACAACCAGAGGGTCGACGCATTAAGGGTTCCCCCGAAATACCCCCGGTATTTGGGGCAGCACGGAACCGGGCGACCGCCTCCGACCGTACGCTAAAGCTACCGGCGGCCGAGGGAACACTCATGGGAGACGCCACAGTCTGCCTGAGCTTCGACTTCGACGCCGTTTCGCCGTGGATCCACATCGACGACGGGCGGGGCTCGCCGGCGAACCGCTCGCGGGGACTGTTCGGTGCCGAGGTGGGCGCGCCCCGGCTCCTCGACGTGCTCGACGAGCGGGACGTCGAAGCGACCTGGTTCGTGCCCGGGCACACGATCGAGAGTTTCCCGGACGTCGCCGGGACGGTGGTCGATCGCGGCCACGAGATCGGCCACCACGGCTGGAGCCACACGCCACCGGGGAACTTCGAGGACCGGTCGGCCGAGCGGCGGGACCTAGAACGCGGCATCGAGATCATCGAGGACCTCACGGGGGAACGACCCGACGGCTACCGGTCCCCGTCGTGGGATTACTCGGAGCACACGCTGGACCTCCTGCTCGAACTCGGGTTCGAGTGGGTCTCCAACGGCATGGCTCGCGACTTCGAGCCGTACTACGCCCGGGATGATCGGGCACCCGCCGACGGCCCATACGAACGGGGCGAGCCGACCGACCTGCTCGAGGTTCCCATCTCCTGGCACCGCGACGACTATCCCTGGCTCGCGTTCTCCGAAGAGCGAAGCAAGCGTTCGGTCGCGGACCTGTTCGACGAGTGGCGCCGGTCGCTCGAATGGATGCTCGACAACGTTGCGGACGGCGTGTTCGTGCTTACCATGCATCCGCAGGTGATGGGCCGGACGCCGAACGTCGCCCACCTGGACGAGTTCATCGCGGACGTGAAAGCCGCTGACGCGACGCTTCGGACGGTCGGCGGGGTGGCGATGCAACGGAAACAAGGGAACGGATAGGCGCGTCAGCACTGCCTCGAGTTCCGGGTACCCGTGGTCCGGCGCCGCTTCGCGCCGAGGGAGTTACTCCTGCTGTTGTAGCCGCTTCGTCGTCTCCACGAGCGGGTGACGGGCGTAATCGACGATCTCGACGTCGTCGAGGGATTCGAGACCCTCGTTCTCGGCCGTCTTCTGCATTCCGAGGTCGATCGGTCGGTCGATGACGATCACGTAGGCGTCCGTCTCCTCGATACCGATCCGGTCGGCCGCGAGGACCCGGTGGTGGCCGTCCGCCAGCAGGAGGGACTCCCCCCCGTTGTCGATGACGACCAGGGGTTCGGCGAGGCCGCGTTCCAGTTCGTACTGGCGGCCCTCGAGTTCGTCGGCGTAGACCCGCTTCTGCGTCGGTATCAGGTTCGCGAGTTCCACCGTCCGGCGCTCCTGTTCGAGTTCGAGGTCGTGGATGTTTTCGAGCGTTCGCTTGAGTTTCCCGACCTTCTCCGGGGTCGCCCGCTCGATCTGGCTCCGGATGACGTCCGCGTTGCTGATCAGCCCGACCAGCTTGCCGGCGTCGTCGACGACCGGGAGTTTCTGAATGCCCGATCGGAGGATGACCCGCGCCGCGTCCGTCACCTTCATCTCCGGATGCGCGACGATGAGGTCCGTGGTCATGATCGTGAAAATCGGGGCGGACTCGTCCTCGAGCAGGAGGTCGCGGGCGCTGACGAATCCCTCGACTCGACGTCGGTCCGTCACGGGAAACCCGCTGTGTTCGGTGCTCGCGGCGATGCGCTCGGCGACGTCGCCGACCGTGTCGTCGGGCGAGACAGTTTCCACGTCGGGCGTCATGTAGTCCTTGACCAGCGGTTTCCCGTCGTCGACGGGCGCGTCCATGTTCGTTCCCACGGAAAGGCCGGGCGAGGAAAAACTTCCCGGCTACGTCTCGTCGGCGTCCCCGCTCGTCCCCACGAGTTCGGTCGGTTCCGTGACGAGGGCGCCCGGATCGATCAGTTCCTCCCGGAGCGCCTCGAGGAACCGCTCAGTCATGAGGTCCCAGATGATTCCGTCCACGTCGACGTCCACCTCGGCGTCCTCGTCCTCCATCGGGTGTCCGATGACGCCGAGGGGGATCTGTGCACCCGCCATGTCGGCGTGCCCGCCCGCGCTCCCGATCGGATCGAACGCGACGCGAACCGTCTCGCCGAGGTCGAGGTCCGCTGAGCGGGACCGGGCCGACGCGAACACCGTGCCGTCCATGATGCCGTAGACGAACACCGTCGTGATCCCCTCCAGGTTCACGAGGCGGTCCGCGGCCTGCGCGAGGGCGTCCCGGTCGGCGATTCGTCCGGCGCTCGTCACGAGCGCGGTGCCGTGCCGCTCGCGGTTCCTGATCGCCCGCGCGATCACCGTCATCGTTTCCCCGCTGACGTTGGGCTGTTCGACACGCTCGAGGACGCCAGTATCGGCGTGCGGGAGCAACTTCGCTGCCGCCTCGAAGTCCGCGGACGATACCTCGCGAGTGTAGTCGTCGGTGTCGACCCTGATGCCGTACAACAGCGCGGTCGCGATCGTCTCGTCGAGGTCGACGTCGAACCGGTCGAGGTGGTCGATCAACACCGTGCTCGTTGCGCCGGCGTCGCTCCTGAGGTCCGCGAACTCGGCCTCGACCGGCGCCCGTGGTGGGTGGTGATCGATGACGATGTCGACCTGGAGGTCCTCCGGGAGGCCGTCGTTGATGCCCGGCCTGGAGTGGTCGACGAGCGCGAACCCCGCGTACCCGGACAGGTCGGCGTCGGGTTCGAGGTTCGTCAGGTCGAGCGAGAGCAGGTTGACCAGCGCCTGGTTCTCCTGGTGGGAGATATCGCCGTAGTAACAGGGTTCGGCCTCGACCCCGACGGCGTCAGCGATCCGGGCGAGCGCCACGGCGCTCGCGATCGCGTCGGGGTCCGGGTTGTCGTGCATCACGACCGCCAGGGGACCGTCGATTCGCGCCAGGGCGCCCCGCAATCCCCGTGCGAGTTCCGTCGACCGACTGCAGGATCGCTCGATGACCGTCTCGACCAGCGTGTCGACGGGATCGATCGTCCGATCGGCGGTTTCGCGGAGGGATTCGCGACTCGTTTCCCCGGCGGCGATCCCCTCGTAGGCGACGAGCAGCGCCGCCGGGAAGGTCCCGCGGACGGTCTCCGCGATGGCGCCGTTTCGCGCCGAGTCGTCCGTGCCCACGAACACCGTGTCCGGGTCCACTTCCAGGTCCCGGATCACGTTCGGGTCGGCCGGATCGCCCTCCCGCGCGTCGACCTTCTCGTCCCGAAGGTCCTCCACGCGGGACGCGTTCTCGCAGACGACCACCAGATCATCGTTCTCGGCGGCCCAGCGTTCGACCACCCGATAGCCGACGGATCCACATCCCAGCGCCAGCCGGGAGTTCATACCGGCGGATCGTCTCTCCTGACGCTAAAACCTACCGTCTGGCGGCCGGGCCGGCGGATCGACGGGGGCGATCGAGCCACTTCAGGGCAGGACCGCCGCTGCCGCGTCGAACGCGACGCCGGAGAGCAGGCCGAAGGCCGGGAGGAGGGCCACGGTCGCGACCGCGGCGACCACGATCGCGGCGTAGATGCCGACCGGCTGCGACCGCACCTCGAATCCCTCAGCCGGGTCCTCGATCCACATGGCCTTGACGACCCGGGAGTAGTAGAACAGCGAGAGCGCGCTGTTGATCGCCCCGACGGCCGCCAGCCACCAGAACCCGGCGCTGACGGCGCCGGCGAACAGCGCGTACTTCGTGAGGAAGCCGCCCCCGACCGGGAGGCCGGCCAGGCTGAACAGGAAGATCGTCATCGCCACCGAGGCGACCGGCGCCCGGGTCGCGAGGCCGTTGAAGTCCTCGAACGTCCGGCCGACGTCCCAGTACTCGGTCAGCGAGACGAACAGGAACGCCCCGGTGTTCATGAACCCGTAGACGAACAGGTGCAGCAGGCTCGCGCCGATCAGCAGCTGGTTGTTCCCGCCGGCCGTGAGCGCGGCGATGCCGATGAAGACGTAGCCGGCGTGGCCGATCGACGAATACGCCAGCATCCGCTTGACCTCGTCCTGGGTGGCGGCCGCGAAGTTCCCGACCGTCATGGTCACGACGGCGACGATCTGCGCGACGAGGACCCAGTCGACGAGGCCGGGATCGACGACCGTCTCGACCGGGAACGCGACGGTGAGGACCCGGATGGCGAGCGCGAAGCCCGCGGCCTTCGACGCCGACGAGAGGAACGCGCTGATCGGGGCGGGCGCGCCCTCGTAGGCCTCCGGCGCCCAGAAGTGGAACGGAACGCTCGCGGTCTTGTACAGGAAGCCCCCGAGGATCATCAGGATCCCCAGGCCGAGGAGGCCGACGTTCGCGTCGCCGACGCCGCCGGCGATGGCGGCCGCAACGTCCTCGAGCAGGAGCGACCCCGTGACCGCGTACACCAGGCTGACCCCGTAGATGAGGATCGCCGTCGAGAGGGCCCCGATCAGGAAGTACTTCATGCCGGCCTCGACGCTGCCCCGGTTGCGCTTGAGGAACGCCACCAGGACGTAGGACGGGAGGCTCGCCAGCTCGAGGCTGATGGCCACCATCGCCAGGCTGTTGGCGCTCGCCATCAGGGTCATCCCGGCCGCCGCCAGCAACACGAGCGCGTAGAACTCGGACTGGTAGGTGTGCTCGGCGACGTAGTCGTAACTCGCGAGCAGGACTAGGAACGTCACGCTGGCGACCAGTACGCCGAAGAACAGGCTCAGCTGGTCGACGATCACCTGCGCTTCGAACAGTCGGAAGACTCCTCTCCCGTCGGGGTCACCGACTCCGGTCGCCAGGAACCAGACGCCGACGACGATCGACGCGAGAATGCCGGCGCCCGATAGGCCCAGTAGCTCGTTCCGCCCGGTGGCTCTCGAGGAGAGCGCGTCGTAGGTCAGTAACACCAGCGCCGTCCCCCCCAGGAGGATCGGGATCGCCAGCGCGGCGTAGCCGGGGAGTTGCACCATCAGGCACCACCTCCCAGGGCGAGGGTCGTCGAGTCGAACAGCGGCTGGATCGAGTCACGGATCATGCCGAAGAACGCCTCCGGAGCGACGCCGAGGACCACGATCAGCGCGAGGAGCGCGAACAGCGGCAGGACGTCCTGCATCGGCGCGCGCCCGATCTCGTAGTCCGTCTCCAGGTCGTAGGGGCCGAACAGCGTCCGCTGCATCGCGAACAGGAGGTAGCCGGCCACGACCACGATGCCGAACATCGCGAGCGCGGTGAACAGCTTCGCGGCGGGCAGCGTTTCGGACCCGAAGGAGCCGACGAACACGAAGAACTCGGCGGCGAACCCGGACATCAGGGGCAGGCCCATGTAGCCGAACGCGCCGGCGACGAACACGCCGGCGGTGACCGGCATCCGATCCGCGACGCCGGACATGTCGCCGAGCATCCGGGTGTGGGTCTCGTTGTAGATGACGCCGACGACCATGAACATCAGCCCGGAGATGAGGCCGTGGCTGACCATCTGGAAGGTGGCGCCGCCCATGCCGTAGGTCGTGAACGCGACCAGCCCGAGGATCACGTAGCCCATCGAGGAGATGGACGAGTAGGCGACGATCCGCTTGAGGTCCTGCTGGGCCAGCGCGAGGAAGGCGCCGTAGATGACGCTGAGGACCGCGACGATCGCGATCGGAACCGCGAGGTCCACCGCGACGTCGGGGAGCATCGTGAAGTTGAACCGCAGCAGCGCGTAGGTCCCCATCTTCAGCAGGACGCCGGCCAGGAGCACCGACGCCGGCGTGGGGGCCTCGACGTGGGCGTCCGGCAGCCACGTGTGGACCGGCACGGCGGGCACCTTGACCGCGAAGCCGACAAACATCGCGAGGAAGGACAGCAGTTTCAGCGTTTCCGGCCCCACGACGCCGGCGTAGGCGTCCGGTTCGGCGCCGTCGACGGCCAGCGCCTGCGCGATCGCGGGCAGGTCGAAGCTCGAGACGGCGT
>JBLGCL010000003.1:0-45170 GCA_047617305.1 Natronomonas sp. | reverse complement strand
CGCTGGACGATCCGACGCGGGCATACCTGGGGGCGGCCGCCTACTACGGCGTGGCGTTCTGGCTGTTCCTGGCCCGGCCGTCGGGAGCGGTAACGGTCCTCTGGTTCTGGCTCACGTGGGCGTTCGGAGCGGTCCTCCTCGTCGACGTCGCCGCGTTCGGACGCGAGGGACGAGCGAACGCCAGGCTCCCGCCGATAGCCGGCGCCTACCTGCTGTTCGTCGGCATCCTCGTGTTCTTCTACGCCCCCCGTGGCGGGGCGACCGACGCCCCGGGACTCTGGGCCGCCGTCGGCAACCCGGCCGGGTTCCCGATCACCGTCGAGGAAGCCCTCGCCGGGAGCTGGGAGGCGTTCATGGGCACCTGGGGCCGCGGGCAACACCAGCGACACGCGTACGTCCCCTTCCTGGTGGACTACGTGGAGCGGATGAGCGCGGGGGCGATCGTAATCTCGGTCTTCGCGGTCGTCGGGTTCGTCGCCGACCGGTACGGCCCGGACGGTCCCCGCGACCTCGTCGCAGTGGGGTTTTACTGGGGCGTGGCCAGCCTGTTCGGGTATCCCGTCATCACGGACATCCAGGCGCCGTGGGCGACCGTCCACACCATCGTTCCCCTCGCGATCCCGGCCGCCGTGGGGCTGGGCGTGCTCTACCGGTGGGGGCGCGAGGCGGTGACGGATCGACGGACGCTCGAGGCCACCCTGGCCGTCGTGATCGCGGTCCTCGTCGTGGGGTGGACGGCCGGCGTCGCCTACGACGTGAACTATCCGGCCTCCGACGCCGAGCGCAACGACGCGTTCGCCCACTGGACCCAGCCCGGCAACGACTTCCGGTGGACCCTCGAGCGGATCGAGCGAGTGGCCGCGGCGAACGAGGAGGGTCCGGACGTCCTGTTCTACGGGTCCAGGAAGCCGTACAACCAGGACGAACAACTGTTCTACGTGGCCGACGAGAGCCGCAACCTACAACCGCCGGCCCCATCGGGGTGGTTCGACAGGCTTCCGCTCCCGTGGTACCTCGAACGCTACGACGCGTCGGTCACCAGTTCCCCGCCCGACGCTCGTCCGTCGGAGGTCCTGAACGATCCCCCGCCGGTCGTGATCGCCTACGCGTGGGACGCCGACGAGGCGAAGCCCCATCTCGGCGGATACGTGGCCTTCCGGCACCGGTTCAAGCTCTGGGGGGAGGACGTCGTCGTGTTCATCCACGCGTCGTACCTGTCCCCCGACGACTACTGAACGAGGCCGACGATCGATCCCGGCCGGATCGGGCCTTTGCGATCCCGGAGAATTGAGGGATTCTTAACGATAATTCCTTGGTATCTGATAGCAAAGACTTTAGTTGCCCTGAAGTTATGTTACCTCAGCATCGGTCCACCCGGACCGTGATCACCAACAATGACAGATAACGAACTCATCTGGCGAATCGCAGGCGGTTCCGGCGACGGGATCGACTCGACCAGTCAGAACTTCGCCAAGGCCCTGATGCGATCGGGGCTGGACGTGTTCACGCATCGCCACTATCCGTCACGAATCCGGGGCGGTCACACGTACGTCGAGATCCGTGCCGCGCCCGACCCGGTGACCTCCCGCGGTGACGGGTACAACTTCCTGCTCGCCCTGGGCGACTCGTTCGCGCGGAGTCCGGACCAGGAGGCCATGTACGGCAACGAAGAAATCAAGCCGCTGACGGAGAACCTCGACGACCTGCGGGAGGGGGGCGTCATCGTCTACGACGAGGCGCTGATCGACACCGACGAGATCGAGGGCTTCGAGACCCGGGTCGAGGAGAACAACTGGCACGTCTACCCGATGGACCTCCGGGCGCTCGCTCGCGAGCACGGTCGAAACGTCATGCGGAACACGGCGGGCGTCGGCGTCACCGCCGCGCTGCTGGACATCGACCTCGAGGGGATCGAGGAACTGATGGGCGAGGCGATGGGCGGGGAGGTACTCGAACAGAACGAGGCCATCATCGAAGAGGCCTACGAACGGGCCCAGGAGGAGTTCGAGTTCACCCACGACCTGCAGGTGCCCGAGGGCAGTCACGACGAGGAGCAGGTCCTGCTCTCCGGATCCGCCGCGACCGCCTACGGCGCGCTCGACGCCGGTTGTCGGTTCATCGCCGGGTATCCGATGACGCCCTGGACGGACGTGTTCACCATCATGACGAAACACGTGTCCGAGATGGGCGGCGTCGCCGAGCAGGTCGAGGACGAGATCGCGGCCTGTTCGCTCGCCATCGGCGCCTCGCACGCCGGCGTCAAGGCGATGTCCGGGTCGTCCGGCGGTGGCTTCGCGCTGATGTCCGAACCGCTCGGGCTCGCCGAGATGACTGAGACGCCGATCGTCCTGATCGAGGCGATGCGAGCGGGGCCCTCGACGGGGATGCCGACGAAACCGGAGCAGGCCGACCTCGAGCACGTCCTCTACACCAGCCAGGGGGACTCGAGCCGGGTCGTGTTCGCGCCCGCATCGATCACGGAAGCCTACGAGCAGACCCGTCGTGCGTTCGACCTCGCCTACGACTACCAGATCCCGGCGATCGTCATCCTCGACCAGAAGCTGACCGGCGAGATGCGTACCGTCGACGCGAGCTTCTTCGACCGCGAACCGGCCCCGGACCTCGGCAGCACGCTGAGTCAGGAGGAGGTCCGCGAGGCCGCCCACGACGCCTCGGGCAAGTTCCATCGGTTCCAGTTCGAGTCGGAGGACGGCGTCAGCCCGCGGTCGATCCCCGGGCAGGAGGAGGGCCGGTTCCTGGCGACCGGCAACGAGCACAACCAGGCCGGTCACATCACCGAGGATCCGGCCGAGCGGGTCCGCCAGATGGACCGGCGGATGAAGAAGCTCGAATCGATCCGGTCGGAACTCAACGAGGACCCCCACCAGACCTACTACGGACCCGAAGACGCCGACTACGGCATCCTCGTCTGGGGCAGCCAGGAAGGGACGGTCGTGGAGGCCGTCGAACGTCTCAACGACCAGAGCCACTCGGTCAAGGCGCTGGGGGTCAGCGAGATGGCACCCTTCCCGGTGACCGAGGTGACCGAGTTCCTCGAGAGCGTCGACGAGGCGCTCGTCGTCGAGATGAACGCGTCCGCGCAGTTCCGCGGCGTGGTCCAGAAGGAACTCGGCCGGTTCGGCGACAAGCTGTACAGCCTCCTCAAGTACAACGGCAACCCGTTCGAACCGCGCGAAATCGTCGAGGGGTTCAAGTCCCGCATCGACGACAGCACCGACACGCCGACCATCCACACGCGAATCGAACCCGCAGCAGGTGATTGACAATGAGCGCATTCGACGCCATCGGTAAGGAACAGGAACTGGACACCGACGACTTCACGCCGGGGATCGAACCCCGTCCGACGTGGTGTCCCGGCTGTGGGGACTTCGGCGTCCTGAAGGCACTGAAGCAGGCGATGCCGGAGATCGGCCGCTCTCCCGACGAGACGCTGCTGGTTTCCGGGATCGGCTGCTCGGGCAAGCTCACGTCGTACTTCGAGAGCTTCGGCTTCCACGCCATCCACGGCCGGACGCTCCCGATCGCGCGGGCGGCCAAGCTCGCTAACCCGGACCTCGAAGTGATCGCCGCCGGCGGCGACGGCGACGGCTACGGGATCGGCGGGAACCACTTCATGCACACCGCCCGCGAGAACCACGACATGACCTACATCGTGTTCAACAACGAGATCTTCGGGCTCACGAAGGGGCAGACATCGCCGACGAGCCCGAAGGGACACGAGTCCAAGACCCAGCCCCACGGAAGCGCGAAGGACCCGGTCAGACCGCTCTCGCTGGCTCTGACCTCGGGAGCGTCCTACGTCGCACGGACGGCAGCGGTCAACCCCAACCAGGCCAAGGAGATCCTCAGGGAGGCGATCGAACACGACGGCTTCGCTCACATCGACTTCCTCACGCAGTGTCCCACCTGGAACAAGGACGCCAAGCAGTACGTCCCGTACATCGACATCCAGGACTCCGAGGACTACGAGTTCGACGACCGGGACCGCGCCAGCGCGATGGAGATGATGCACGAGGCCGAGAACGCCCTCTACGAGGGGACCGTGCTCACCGGTCGGTTCTACAAGGACGACGGCCGACCGTCCTACCACGCGGAGAAGCGAGCGATCAACGACATTCCCGAGGAGCCGACGGCCGAGTTGTACCATGACGAGGACCACGAGTGGGAACGATCGTACGACCTGATCGACGTCCACAAGTAAGTGGAGAAAGGTTTCCCGTCAACGAGCAGAACGTTTTCGGGAACAAAAGATATTTTTCTATGCCCACAAAAGAATCTGGTATGAGTACCCAGTCGACCGAGGAACGCATCCTGTCGGTGCTCCAGAAGGACGCGCAGGCCTCGTACGCCGAGATCGCCGAGCGGGCGGACGTCTCGAAACCGACCGTCAGGAAGTACATCGACAAACTGGAGTCGGAGGGGGTCATCGTCGGTTATTCGGCCGACGTCGATCCCAAGAAACTCCCGGGCCAGTCGATCGCCCTCGTCGGTCTCGAGGTCGAGAGCGACTGTTACGTGGAGGCGATCCGCGAACTCGAGAACCTCGACGAGATCGAGGCCCTGTACACCTCCAGCGGCGACCACATGCTGATGGCCGAGGTACGGGCCCGGGACGGCGACGCGCTCGGCGACGTGATCAACGACGAAATTCTGGCGATCGACGGGGTCACCGCGGCCCATCCGTCGTTCCTGCAGGAACGCCTGAAGTAGCCGGTTCCGCGATCGTCGCCCGCGGGGAGCCCCCTTCCGAGGATCGCGTTACGGAACGACGTCCTCGCTCGTTCTCGCCACCCTCGCCGTTTTGGTTCTCCCGTTCGTATCGATCGCCATGCCGACCTATCAGCGTCAGTCCTGGGTCGACGCCCCGCTGGCGGACGTCTGGGACTTTCACTCCAAGATTTCCGGGCTCGAGGCCCTCACGCCGGAGTGGATGAACCTGCGGATCGAGGCGGTCCGCGGACCGGAGGGCGAGTCCGATCCCCCGATCCTCGAAACCGGGACGGAAATCGAGATGTCGGTCCGGCCCTTCGGCGTGGGCCCGCGCCAGTCGTGGCTCTCGGCCATCACCCGTCGGGAAGAATACGATGGGGCGGCCGTCTTCGAGGACGAGATGCGCTCGGGGCCGTTCCGCGAGTGGCACCATACCCACGCCTTCTACGCCGAGGACGACCGGACCCTGATCAGGGACCGTGTCGCGTATCGTCTCCCGCTCGGCGGTCTCGGGGACCTCGTGGGGCCGCTGGCGCGAGTCGGGTTCGAACCGATGTTCCGAGGTCGGCACCGGCAGACGAAGGCCCTCCTGGAGTGATCGTCGAACCCGTCGACGCCGTTTCGCTACGGTCGGTACGACCCCCGAGGGACTGCCGGCTCGCCGGTTTCACAACGGGTAAACCGGAGCCACTCGTCGCGTGAGCACGATGGATCCGCCCGGGTGGGCCGAGGACCACGTCTCGCCGATGGCCGCACTGGGAGTGGCGGTGGTGGCGGTTTCGACGAGCGCCATTCTCGTGCGGTGGAGTCAAGCGCCGAGTACCGTCAAGGCGCTGTACCGCGTGGTCTTCATGACCGCGCTCGTGGCGCCCGTGGCCGTCCGCAACCATCGGGACGACTTCGCCCGAATCGATCGTCGCGACCTCGTCGTTGCCGGGCTTGCCGGGGTCGCGCTCGCGGCACACTTCGCGTCGTGGTTCGCCAGCCTGGATTACACGAGCGTCGCCGCGAGCGTCACGCTCGTCCAGTCCCAGCCGCTGTTCGTCGCCGTTGGCGCGTACCTGCTGCTGGGCGAACGCGTGACCCGCCTGACCGTCGTCGGGATCGCGATCGCCGTGGTCGGCGCCGCGGTGATGTCGTTCGGTCAGCCGACCGGCACGGAGCAGGCGTCGCTGAACCCGCCGCTGGGCAACGCTCTCGCCCTGTTCGGTGCCGTCATGGCCGCCGCCTACGTCCTCTCCGGGCGATCGCTCCGCCAGCGAATCGCCCTCTTCCCGTACGTGACGGTCGTCTACGCGGCCTGCTCGGTCGTCCTGCTGGGCATCGTGCTCGTCCAGGGGTGGGCCCTGTTCGCCTACCCGCCCCGGGAGTGGATCCTCTTTCTCGGCATGGCGATCGGTCCAGGCATCGTCGGCCACACCGTCGTCAACTGGGCGCTCGAACACCTCGAATCCAGCCTCGTCAGCGTCTCCCTGCTCGGCGAACCGGTCGGCAGTACGGTTCTCGCGTTCTTCCTCCTCTCGGAAGTCCCCGATCCGATAACGCTCGTCGGCGGCGCCGTGGTTCTCGCAGGTATCTACGCGACAGCCAGGGCTCGAAGCGGGGTCGGGGCCTGACGCGAGTTAATCCATCTGGTCCTGCAGTCGGGTCTTCGCCTCGGATCGAGGCGTAGCGTCGACGTCGAGATCCTCCGCGGTAAAATCGACCGAAAGTTCGTCGACCGTTCGCCGATAGACGGTCGTTCGCCGCCCTTTCCGGGACATCTGTCGCCCTTCGGATTTCAACAGCCCGGCGTCGACCAGTTCTTCGATCCGCCGATAACAGGTCGCGATCGGGACGTCGACCTGCTCGCTGAGTTCCTGCGCCGACCTGGCCGACTCGGCCGCGGAGAGGATGTCGATGCTGTATTTTCGTCCGAGTACGCCGAGCGCGTCGGCCGAATCGAAGGCTGGTTCGCCTTCCGATCGCGCGGTGCTCATTCTCCCTGGACGTACTCCGTTATCAATATTGAAACTTTTGGCCGCGGTTCGTGAACTATTATCGTCACGTTACCCGCGTTTTCGCCTCGTTGGACCGTCGGTTCGTCCCCGATTATCCGTAGAGAGCGTTCGGCTGCGACCGGACGCTGATCGACCGACGCCGATCGCCCGTCTGGCGGCGGCAACAAGGCATTTAACGTGATACTGTCTAGCAGGAAACGAGGTGGATTCGATGTCAGAGCATGCAGGCAGCAGACGGGACCGGTCCGTGGATCGCACCCCGGACGAGCCGGACGCCGTGGCCTCGGTCGAGGCCTACGAAACGGAGGACGGGGTCGTCATTTACGACGCCGAGAACCCGCTTGCGTGGCTGGAGTCGTCCTCCGCGATTCCGATCAGGGACTCCGCCTAACTTTTTGCTTCTCCGTTCTAGAGCGGAATCGTGTCCGACGAGCCCCGTGGTCGCGACGAGGTCACTCGCGAGTACGACCCCGAGGAGAAGTGGCCGGATCCCGAACGGGACCTGCCGGACATTCCAGACCCGCCGTCGCCGCCGCCAGGGGCCGAACCGTCACCGGCCGTCAGGTCCGCGTTCTGGAAGGCGGTGATCGTCGTGAATTACGCCGTTCTCGCGGTTTGCCTGGGACCGATGCTGGCGTACTTCCGCGGGTGGGTCCTCCTCGGGGCGGGCGTGTTCGCCAGCGGACTGCTCGCGTTCGGCTACGCCGTCCTCATCTACCGCGGGTTTCGCCGTCGCGGTCGGGACGACGCCCCGGGGAACCCGAAAGAGTAACCCCACCGAGCGGCTACGGCGACCATGCGCACCGTCCGGGACGAAACCGGCGACCGATTCCTCCTCGTCAAGCGGTCCGCCGACGCCAGCCTGGTTCGCGATCCGGAAACCGGGTCGGAACGGTACGTCGACAACGATCGGCTCGAACCGGTCGAGGGCGTTTCCCGACTGGAGACCATTGCGGAAGGCGTTCCGGAACCGGTCCGTCGGATCACGACGGCAGTCCACGACGATCGGTCGCTCGGGCTGTTGATCGACCTCGTCGATAGCGGCCCGCTGGCGGTCCGAACGCTGCTGGCCCTCGACGAGTATTGCGAGAGCGACCTGCACGGACAGTTGGCAGAGTTCCGCGCGGCCGGACTCGTGACGGAGACGACCGTGGACGGGAAACGGGGGTATGAGGCGACCGACCTCGCCCGCGACGGGGTCTCGGAGCTCCGGTCCTGAACGAGGGTTCCGGGGCGACCCTAATCGGCCGGAAGGGGTTCGGCGCCCCGCTCGACGCTCGAGCGGTTCGACGTCGGGTCCTTCCGGACGCGCACGAGGTCGTCGGCCGCGCCGACCAGTTCCTCGTCGTGGCTGACGACCACGATCTGCCCGACCCCCACCTCGTCGCGCATGTGTTCGATCAGGTCGAGCAACCGGGAGACGTGGCCGGAATCGAGGAAGACGGTCGGCTCGTCGAGGATGAGCGGCGGCATCGGCGCCGCGCCCTCGATCCCTTCGGCCAGCAGCCGGTAGATCGCACATCGAAGGCTGAGATTGAACAGGGCGCGCTCGCCGCCGGACAGCTGGTCCGGATCGAGCGTCTCGCCGTCCTTCTGGTAGACCGTCAGTTCGTACTCGCCGTCGAGTTCGATCCTGTCGTACGAGTCGTTCTCGTAGACCAGGTCGAACGTCTCGTTGAGCATCCGTTCCAGCGTCTCGACGTTGCGCTGGCGCAGTTCCGCCCGGAGGTCGCCGTACAGTTCCTCGAGGCGTTCGGTCTCCTCGTGGACGGACTCCAGTCGATCCCGCTTCGTTTCGAGCGCTTCCCGTCGGTCCCGGAGCCCCTCGAGTTCGTCGATCTCGTTCCTCACGCCGCCGATCCGGTCGCGGAGGTCGGCCTCGCGGTCGGTCAGTTCGTCCAGCTTGCTCTCGACCTTCTCGAGGTAGTCGGCCGCCCGTCGCTCGTCCTCACGGGCTGCCTCGACGCGATCCTCGTCGACGGCGTCCTCGAGTTCGTCGCGACGGTCCCGGAGGTCCTCGAGGCGTTCGCGGCGTTCCTCGTTCAGCGTCGCCGCCTGCTCTCGTTTCTCGCGTCGATCCTCGATTTCCTCCCGGAGACCGTCGATCTCCTCCAGCAGCGATTCGAGGCGTTCGAGCCGTTCGATTCGCTCTTTCAGGGTTTCGCGGCGCTCGTTTCGCTCGGCGATTTCCTCGCGCTTGGCCTCGGCTTGCTTCCGGAGGTCGTCGGCGTCCTCACGCTTTTCGTCGGCCTGTGCTTCAAGTTCGTCGGCCTCCTCGCGAAGCGTCTCGATACGCTCTTCGAGGTCTTCAAGTGTCGTCTCACGGTCCTCGACGAGCGACCGGACGTTGTCCCGGTTCGACTCCAGGCGGTCGACCTCGGTTTCCGCCTCGACGAGCGTTTCGGCCGTCTCGATCCGCTCTTCGACAGCCGCTTTCTCCTCGCGACACGCGTCGAGGTCGCTCTCCAGTTCGTCGAGTCGTTCCCGGTCCTCGTCGAGTCGATTCACGTGTGGGGCGTCCTCGACTGGTTGGCCACACTCGGGGCACTTGCCCTCCTCGCGGAGGCGTTCGGCCTGCTCGATCCGGTCGTGAGTCGTCTCGATGCTCGACTGGAGGTCGGTTTCCCGCTCCCGCAGGTCTGCGAGGTCGTCTTCCAGGTCCGCGAGCCAGGACTCGGCTGCGCCGAACTCGACCGGGGCGTCCTCGAAGCGGTCGCGTTCGGCCTCTATCTCGTCGGCGAGGTCGTCGAGTTTCTCGCGTCGCGCTTCGAGGTCGTTCCGCTTCGATTCGAGGTCGTCGGCCAGGTCGTCGGCCTCCTCGCGCTTGGATTCGGCGCGCGCTTCGAGTTCGTCGGCGCGCTCGTCGAGCGAGTCGGCTTCGCTCGTGAGTTCCTGGGTCTCGAGGCTCAAGTCGGTGATCTCCTCGCGAACCTCGTCGTCCTCCTCGCGCAGGTCCTCGAGCCTGGCCCCCACCGCGTCGGTGTCGGCCTCGTCGATCGGGACTTCGTCCAGCAGGCCGTCCCGTTCGGTTTCGAGCTCGTCGATGCGGTCGCGGCGCTCGCGAATGGCTTCCTTTAGGTCGTCGCGCTCGCGTTCCGTGTCGGCGATGGTCTCCTGGAGGTCCTCGATCTCCTCACGAAGGTCGGCCAGTTCTTCGCGCTTTTCCTCGTGTTCTTCGAGCACCTCGCGGGCCGCCTCCAGGGTCTCTTCGGCGTCCGCCCTGTTTTCCTCGAAGCGGTCGACGTCGTCCTCGACCTCGTTGAGTTCCGACTCGAGGTCGTTCAGCCGCCCGTGGAGGTCCTCGTCCTCCTTCTCCTCGATCTGTCGCTCGACGCCCGAGAGTTCGCCGCGGACCTCACCAAGCACGTCCTCGATCCCCAGTCTGGCCTCGTTGGCGCGTTCGCGGTAGGTCTCGAGTTTGCCCAGCTGAAGGAGGTCGTCCAGCATGTCCTGGCGCTCGCTCGGGGTGGCGTGGATGAGCTTGTTGACCTCGCCCTGGCGGACGTACGCGCAGTTGACGAACGCGTCGGCGTCCATCCGGAGCAGGTCGGCCACCTCGCGGCGGACCGCCCGGGCACCTTCGATCGCGTCGTTCGGGGTTTCGAGGACGCAGGTCGCCGTCTGCGCGCGGTCGCCCGACACCCGGACGCGACGCTCGACGTGGTAGGAGCCGCCCGCGTGGGTGAACCAGAGTTCCACCTCGGCCTCCTCCTCGCCGTTGGTGACGACGTCCTCCAGCGTCTCGTCCAGCGCCGTCGCGCCGTACAGCGCGAAGAAACACGCCTCCAGCAGCGAGGACTTCCCGCTCCCGTTCGGCCCGTGGATGACCGTCACGCCACGATCGAGCGTGAGGTCGGCGTCACCGTAACACCGGAAGTTCCGGAGACGAACGCGCTCGAACCTCATAGGTACTCCTCCATCGAGGCCTGCTGGGCGTCCTCGTCCGCTTCTTCGTCTGGGTCGGAATCGGTCGAGGTGTGGTCGGTCTCTCCGGGTTTGGTTTCGCCGGCTGGATCCCCATCCGTTTCGGTGGATTCGCTTTCGTCGGTCGAGGGGTCGGTTCCCTCGGTTTCGTTATCGGCGGTCGTTACACCGTCGCCCGAAGTCTCGTCCGTTTCGTCGTCCGATGGTGATGCCTCCATCGTCGCGTCAGGCTCCTCGGAGCCCTCGGAGTCGGTGTCCGTCCCTGTTTCGTCGGCTTCATCGGGGTCATCGTCCGGCACCCGATCGAACGCTCCCGGATCGTCCTCCAGGCGGTCGCCGATCCGGTCCTTCACCGCATCGCGAACGTTCGTCTTCGCCACGCCGCTTTCGCGGACCGTTTCGTCGACGCCACGGGCGGCCTCGCTCAGGCCCAGGTCGCGCACCCGCTCGCGGACCGCGGCGTCGGGGTCGGCGAAGTGGACCTCGACGTCGGCCTCGTCGTCCATCTCGCGCCGGTCGTTGACGCGGGCCACCAGCGCCCCTTCGTCGTCGGCGAACTCCTCGATCGTCGCCGGCGCGATCGGATCGCCCTCGCCCTCGACGGTCACGATGACGACGGCGTCTTCGAGGTCGTACTGACGGACCTGCTCGCGAACGCGTTCTACTCCCTCCCCCGCCTCCAGGGCCACGTCGACGAAGACGAACTCGCGCGTCGCGTCCAGACCCCGGCGGGTGATCTCGACCTGGCCGTTCTCGGCGGTCACGATGTTGTAGCCGCGCTTCTCGCGCTCGCTGGCGCTCGTGCGCTCGGTCGACCCGCAGTACGTCACCCAGGCCCCCTCGACCTGGCGCTTGCCCGGAGCGTGGTTGTCCCCGAGGAGGAGCGCGTCGAAGTCCACCGTCGACTCGGCCAGCAGGCGTTCGGTGTCCCAGTCGGCGTGGGCGAACGGCTCGAAGAGGCCGTGGCTCACGAGGAGCGCCTGATCGGCGTCGGAAGACTCGAAGTCGTAGTCCAGATCCTCGCGCTTCGATCGCGGGACGAAGTCGAGGCCGTAGATCGCCGTCCCGTCGATCACGTCGGGCTCCCGTCCCAGGTGGGTCGCCAGGTCGAGGTCCTCGAAGAGGTCGAGCCACTGGCCCGCCCGCTTTTGCTCGTGGTTGCCGACGACGGCGAGGAACGGGATGTCGGCCGCCCGGAGGTCGCGGAGGATCGAGATGGTGCCCTGCAGGTCGGCCAACCCCGGCCGTCGGTCGTGAAAGAGGTCGCCGGCGTGGATCACGGCGTCGACCTCGTCCTCGATCGCGTCGTCGATCACCTGCCGGAACGCCCGGAGGTAGTCCTGCCGCCGCTCGGGCGAGTGGTACTGTCGATACCCGATGTGGGTGTCGCCCGTGTGGATCACCCGCGTCATAGTTCGGTTGGTCGGGGCTAGTCGGGCGGGGCTTAAATCCGTTCCCCGAACGGGACGGAAGTGGTCGTCGAGCGGCCGGGTACCGGCCACCGAACGTACCCAGTTCCGCCGGGTTTCGTGCCGTCAGAATGTCACCGCAAACGTTCCCCATTCTCCCGATTTGGGGCCTACCCGCAGGCTTTTAAGAAACAATCTCATACTGGCGGGTGATGACCGACACTGTGGACGACGTCGAGCTTCCCTACGACGACGAAGCCGCGTCCCAACAGGAGAAAATCGAAGCCCTCCAGGAGCGTCTCGAAGTGCTCGAGGCACAGAACGAGGAAATGCGGGACAAGCTGCTCGACGCCAACGCCGAGAACAACAAGTACCAGCAGAAGCTCGAGCGGCTCAACCACGAGAACAAGAAACTCAAGCAATCGCCGCTGTTCGTGGCCACCGTCCAGGAGGTGACCGACGAAGGGGTCATTATCAAGCAACACGGGAACAACCAAGAGGCCATCACGGAGGTCACCGACGAGATGCGCGAGCAGATCGAGCCGGACAGCCGGGTGGCGGTCAACAACTCCCTCTCTATCGTCAAGCCGCTCGACGACGAGACCGACGTCCGCGCTCGCGTGATGCAGGTCGAGGAGAGTCCGGGAGTGACCTACCAGGACATCGGCGGCCTCGAGGAACAGATGCAGGAGGTCCGCGAGACGGTGGAGATGCCCCTCGACAGCCCCGAGATGTTCGACGAGGTCGGCATCGAGCCGCCGAGCGGCGTCCTGCTCCACGGCCCGCCGGGGACGGGCAAGACGATGCTGGCGAAGGCCGTCGCCAACCAGACCGACGCCACGTTCATCAAGATGGCCGGCTCCGAACTCGTCCACAAGTTCATCGGGGAGGGCGCCAAGCTGGTCCGAGACCTCTTCCAGGTCGCCCGCGAAAAGGAACCGGCCGTCATCTTCATCGACGAGATCGACGCCATCGCCTCGAAGCGGACGGACTCGAAGACCTCCGGCGACGCCGAGGTCCAGCGCACCATGATGCAACTCCTCTCGGAGATGGACGGCTTCGAGGAGCGGGGCGAGGTCCGCATCATCGCGGCCACGAACCGCTTCGACATGCTCGACCGGGCCATCCTCCGCCCCGGCCGCTTCGACCGCCTCATCGAGGTCCCCAAGCCAAACGAGGAAGGACGCGAAATCATCTTCAAGATCCACACCCGCGAGATGAACGTCGCCGACGACGCGGACTTCGAGGCGCTCGCTGCGGAGACCACCGACGCCTCCGGTGCCGACATCAAGGCCGTCTGCACCGAGGCCGGCATGTTCGCCATCCGCGACGACCGGACGGAGATCCACATGTCGGACTTCCGGAACGCCTGGGACAAGATCAAGGCCGAGAACGAGGACCAGGACGTCTCGAAGACGTTCGCCTGATCGACGCGTTCGGAATCAGGAATCAGTCGCCCGCCCCCGTTCCCTCCTTCTCCCGTCTCCCCGTTCCGTTTTCCCGCTTTAGAGCAGGGTAGCGTAGATCAGGAAGGGAACGACGAACAGGACGACGAACATGGCGACGAGGATGGCCAGGTACCCGACGACGGTCGCCCCGAAGGCGAACCAGGCCGGGTGATCGAACTCGGAGAGGTCCAGGTTCATACGCTGGCCATGGAAAGGCGAGCGCAAAAACTTACCGCACCGAGACTGCGATCCCGCCGACGGAGCCGTTCCGACGGGGTGCGATCGTCGGTTATTCTTCCGCGTCCAGTTTCTCCTTGATCCGTTCCGGAGTGATCGGCAACTCGTGGATCCGGACGCCGACGGCGTCCCGTATCGCGTTCCCGAGCGCCGGTGCCACGCCGTTGGTCGGGAGTTCCGCGATGGATTTGGCCCCGAACGGCCCCGACGGCTCGTGGGTCTCGACGAGGATCGTCTCCATCGGCGGATGGTCGGTGGCGCGGGGCATGCCGTACCGCTTGAAGCTGAGGGTCTTCGGCGTCCCGTCGTCCTCGAACTCGTACCCGCCACTCGTCGCCAGCTCGAGGCTCATGTGTTCGCCGCCCTCGATCTGCCCTTCCGCGAGGGGCGGGTTGATCGCGACGCCGAGGTCGGCCGCGAACGCGATCCGGTTGATGTCGAACTCGCCAGTCTCCGCGTCGACGGTAACGTCGACGAACTGGGCCCCGAAGGGCGGCGGGCTCTCGTCGGTGGAGTGGCTCGCCTCGCCCATTATCTGCTCCCGTTCGTCGCCGCCGTAGATCGACTCGTAGCCGACCTCTTCCAGGGTGACGCTCTCGCCGGTTTTCTCGCTCCTGACCTCCCCGTTCCCGACGACGAGACGGTCGGGGTGTTCCTCGAGCATCTTCGAGGCCCACTTGAACAGGGTTTCCTTCGCGTCCTCGGCGGCCTTCTTCACCGACTGGCCCGTGATGTAGGTGGTCGAGGAGGCGTAGGCCCCGTAGTCGAACGGCGCGATGTCCGTGTCCGAGGCGTGGACGACGATGTCTTCCGGATCACAGCCGAGCGTCTCGGCGGCGATCTGGCTCACCATCGTGTCGGTCCCGGTGCCGGTGTCGACCCCGCCCACCTGGAGGATGAACGACCCGTCCTCGTTCATCCGGACGTGGGCGGCCCCGAGTTCGTCGCCGGCGACGCCACTCCCTTGGGCGACGAGAGCGACGCCGACGCCACGGTGGCGGTGGTCCTCGTCCGGTTGGTCCAGGTCGTCGTACCCGATCGCCTCCCGTCCGCGCTCGATGCATTCCGCCATCCCACAGGACCGGATGCGGCGAGCGTGTTCGGACCCCTCCCCGAGGATGCCGGAGACCTCATCGAGGTCGCCCTCCCGAACGTGGTTCATGGACCGGAATTCGATCGGATCGTAGCCGAGCTGGCGGGCGACCTCGTCGATGTGGGACTCGACCGCGAAGTGGCCCTGGGGCGCGCCGTAGCCACGCATCGCCGCGCCGACCGGGAGGTTCGTGTGGACGATGTCCGCGCCGAACCGAACGTTCGGGACGCGGGGGTAGATCGGGAGCGGTTTCGTCCCGACGTTGCCGGCGACCGTCATGCCGTGGGGACCGTACGCCCCCGTGTTCGAGAGCGCGTACAGGTCCATCGCCCGGAGCGTCCCGTCGTCGTCGACCGCCGTCTTCATCTCGAGCTTCATCGGGTGCCTGGAGCGCATCGCGTGGAACTCCTCCCGACGGCTCGCCTCGTAGATCACGGGTCGTTCCGCGGCGAGGGTGAGCGCGAGGGTGATGGGTTCGATCACCATCGCCTGTTTCGTCCCGAAGCCGGCGCCGATCCGGGGCTTCTCGACGCGGAGGTCCCGGATCGGGATGTCGAAGAGGTGCGAGAGCTGTCGTCGGGTGTGGTAGGGCACCTGCGTGCTGGAGATCAGGTGATAGCGGTTGTCCTCGTCGCGGTAGGCGAGGGTCGTGTGGGGCTCTGGGACGCAGTGGTTCTGATACGGCGTTTCCCACTCGGTTTCGATCACGGCGTCGGCGTCCTCGAACGCGCTCTCCACGTCGCCGAGTTCGCCCTCGAATCGCGACTGCCGGTTCCGCGAGTAATCGGCGCCGGGCTGCTTGTTTTCGACGAAGTCCTCGTCGAAGAGCTGTGGCGCATCGGGGTCCATCGCCCGTTCCATATCCAGGACCGGCTCGAGTTCCTCGTATTCGACGCGGATCTTGCGACGCGCACGGTCGGCCGTTTCCGCGTCTTCCGCCGCGACCGCCGCGATGGGGTCCCCCACCATCCGCACCTTCTTCCGCAGGACGGTCAGGTCCCACGGCGTGGGTTCGGGGTAGCTCTGGCCGGCACTGGTGTAGACCGCGTCCGGGACGACGTCGCTCCAGGGCGTAATGACGGCGTACACCCCGTCCATCCGTTCCGCCTCGGTCGTGTCGATCGATTTCACGTGGCCGTGGGCGATCTCGCTCCGGAGCACCTTGGCCTCGGCCAGGTCCGGGATTCGATCCCGGAAGTCGGCGGTGTACTTGGCCTCCCCGGTGACGATCTTTCGTGCGTCGTCCTTCTCGACGGACGTGCTGATGTTCTCCCGTTCCTCCGGTTCCTTCCGGTTGCCCGCCGGTTCGTCCCACTCCATCGGGAACGGCTCGTCGGCGTCAACCTCGGCGTCGCCGGTCTCGGACTCGACCGCGGCGTCCTCGGGGTCCGGTTCCTCCTCCATCTTGCTCATGCTTGATCACCTCCGTTTCCCGGGTCCGGGGCTCGATCGTCGGTCCCCACCCCGCCATCCGCGGCCATCCGTTCGCCCGATTCCATCCGATCGGCGGCGTCCTGGACCGACTCGACGATCTTCTTGTAGCCCGTACATCGACAGAGCACGTCGTCGATCGCCTCCCGCGCTTCTTCCTCGGTCGGATCCGGGTTCTCGCGGAGGGCGGCGGTCGTCGCCATGATCATCCCCGGGGTACAGAACCCACACTGGAGGGCAGTGTTGTCGACGAACGCCTCCTGCACCGGGTGGAGGTCGTCCTGGCTCCCGAGGCCCTCGATCGTCTCGACGCTGGCGCCTTCCGCCCGTCTGGCCGGGACCACGCACGATTCCCTGGCTTCCCCGTCGACGATAACGGTACAGAACCCGCAGTCGCCCGTGTCGCATCCCCGTTTCGCCCCGGTGTACCCGGCTCGACGGAGGACGTCGAGCAAAGTGTCGGACTGTTTCGCCTCGAGTCGTTCCTCGTTCCCGTTGATCGTGATGGTTAATTGCATGACGTGTGACCCCTGTTGAACGATATCTCCCCCCAAATTAGGGATAGGGGGATATATATCTAGTCCGGGTCAGCCGGATCGCCCAGGGAGGTGTGGGTCCAGTCAGTCGCCCGGAGGCGGCCGAAGCAGCATCGTGGCGGGTTTCACCGTCGATCGGTGAAATCCCTCAGAAAACGGGGGGTTACAGGCGGTCCCAGAGGTCGGCGCTGGCCTCGCCGATCGCCGCCAGATCGTCGTCGTCGACGCCGGCGACGCCCTCGCCCCGTTCGTAGGCGACCTCGCCCCCGACGATCGTCGCCCTCACGTCGGCACGGCTCGCCGCGTTGACGATGTAGTACGGGGCGCTCCCCCGGCGCACCGGGTTCGGGCCGAGGTCGAGGATCGCGAAGTCGCCCCGTTTACCTTCCTCGATGCTGCCGATCTCGTCTTCCATTCCCATGACTCGCGCGCTCCCGATCGTGGCCCACTCGAGGGCCGTCGCGGCGTCGAACCCGCTCGGATCGTTCTTCTTCAGTTTGTGGATGCCCACGGCGGATCGCATCGTCTCGAACATGTCCGGGTCCCAGCCGTCGTCGCCGATCCCGATGGTGAGACCTTCCGCTTCCATCGTCTCCACGTCCGCGATCCCGACCGCGTTGTTGGTGTTCGAGTACGGGTTGTGCGCGACGCGAACGTCGTTCTCGGCCAGGACTTCGATCTCCTCGTCGGTCGAGTGCACGCAGTGGGCCGCGATGACGTCGGCCTCGAAGAAGCCCATGTCGTCGAGGGCATGGACCGGGCGCTTGCCGTACTCCCCGATGGCGTCGTGAACGTCGACGAGGCCCTCCTCGAGGTGGAGCTGGATCGGGCGGTCGTCCCGCGTCGCCCGGTCGACCGTTTCGGTCACCGTTTCCTCGGTGTTGGTGAACAGGGTGTGGATGCAGTAGTGTCCCTCGATCCGGTCGAAGGCGGACTCCTCCTCGGCGATGAACCGCTCGTTCTCCTCGATGCCGGCGATGGCCTCCTCGCGGGCGTTGCGCGCCGTCGCCTCGAACGCGAGCATCGCCCGGATCGGCGTTCGATCGACCCCTTCGGCAACCGCCGGCATCGCGCCCGGGAGCGTGTTCGGCCCGGAGTAGTTGTCACAGAACGCGGTCACCCCGCCCTCGAGCATCTCCTTCGCCGACCCGAGCGCGGAGAGACGGGCGGTGCGCTCGGTGAACGCCTCGTCCACCCGCCACCAGATGTCGACCAGGGCCTGGTAGAAGCTTCGGGGCGAGACGTCGAGCGGAGCCCCCCGGAGCGGGAGGGCGTACATGTGCGTGTGGCTGTTGACCAGTCCCGGGATGACGACCTCGTCGCTGGCGTCGATCACGTCGTCGCCCGACAGGTAGCCGTCACCGATTTCGGTGATCTCGCCGTCCTCGACGACGACGTGGGCTTCCTCCAGCACCGTCCGGTCGTCGTTCATCGTGACGAGCGTCCCTGCGTTGAGTTTCATACCCGTGGAGATGGGACCGGTTTCGGTAAAAAGGTATCCCGGGGCCGGATCGGGGCTTCGACTCTTCCGATCCGCGCGGGGCGTCGGGCAAGGGCTTTTCTCCCGGCCCGACGTTGGTTCGTCTCATGGTGGAGACGCTCATCGAAAACGTCCGTGTCGTGCGGCCGGCCGGCGTGACGGCCGGCGCCGTGGCGATCGACGACGGCGAAATCGCGGCGGCCGGCGAGGGCGTCGCGGACCGATACCGCGCGGACGCGGACGAAGTCATCGACGGGGACGGGAAACACGCCCTCCCGGGCGTCGTGGACGTGCACAACCACCTCCACGACGAGGAACTGTTCCCGGAGGGGTTCGACTTCGGATCGGGAACGGCGAGCGCGGCCGCCGGCGGGGTCACCACCGTCGTCGAACTCCCGACCCAGACGCCGGTGACCTCGCCCGAAGCCGTCCGCGAGAAGCGCGAGGCCTGTTCGGCCCTGGCCCACGTGGACTTCGGCCTGATCGCCGGGAACTTCCAGGACCCGGACCCCGACGTGGAGGGCATCATGGCCGAGGGGGTCCCGGAGTTCAAGACGTTCACGGCGGACCCGTACCTGATGGACGACGAGGGGATCGTCACCCTCATGGACCGCGTCGGCGCCGCGGGCGGGACCGTTCGCGTTCATTCCGAAACCCAGGGGATCATGGACCACGCCAGGGCGCAGATCGATGCCGACGATCCCGAGGTGTACATGGATTCCCGGCCCATCGAGGCCGAACTGGACGCGATCGGTCGGGTGGGGTACTTCGCCGAGTACGCCGACTGCCCCGTCTACGTCGTGCACGTTTCGAGCGGATCCGGCGCCCGGGAGGGGGCCCGCTTCAAGGCCCGCGCCAAGGTCCCGATGACGCTCGAAACCTGTCCCCACTACCTCGCCTTCTCTGAGGCGGACGTCGAGGAGCAGGGCCCCTTCCTCAAGGTGAACCCCAGCCTCAAGTCGCCCGAGGAGGTCGAACGACTCTGGGACGCGGTGGCCGACGGCACGATCGACCTCGTCGCGAGCGAGCACTTCCCCACGTACCGCGAGGAGCGCGAACGGGGCTGGGAGAACATCTGGGAGCCCTACGCCGGCCTCCCGGGCCTCGAAACCATGCTGGAGTTCATGATCAGCGAGGGCGTCCACGAGGGACGGATCTCCTGGGAGCGCCTCTGCGAACTCCTCTGTGCCGCGCCGGCCCGCAAGACCGGCCTCTACCCGCGAAAGGGGTCGCTCCGGCCGGGCACCGACGCGGACGTGGTGCTCGTCGAGGACCGAACGTACACCGTCTCCCCCGACGACCTGACCTTCAACGGGGGCTGGACGCCCTACGAGGGGCGCGAGTGGACCGCGCGGGTCGACACCGTGTTCAGCAAGGGCACGGTCGCCGCCGAGGACCACGAGGCACGGTCGAGTCGCGGCGACGGCGAGTTCCTGCCACGGGGGCCGGCAGCGAACACCTGATCGACCGGCGTCCCGACGCTTTCAGCGGTACGCCTCGTAGTCCGCCTGGGTATCGACGTCCTGGAGCACGCCGGGGTCCTCGGTTTCGACGACCGTGATGGACGAACTGCCCATGAGTACCGGCCGACCGCCGGTGTCCCCCGTGACGGCCATGAGATCGTCGTAGTAGGCCCCGTCGAACAGCGTCGGGTTCCCCCGCTTGCCCTCGAACCCGGCCGCGATCAGCGGCCCATGTCCCGCGTCGTACGCCCGGAGGAGCAGGGTCGTGGTGTCGGGATCGAGGAAGGGCATGTCGCCCAGGCCGAAGACCAGGGCGTCCCACCCCCGGTCCCTGGCGGTTTCGACGCCGCGCTGCAGCGAGGTGCTCTGGCCCTCGCGGTACCGCTCGTTCTCGACGACCGTCACGTCGAGGTCGGCGAGGGCTTCGCGGACGGCGTCGGCTTCGTGACCGACCACGACCGCGACTTCGTCGAGTGCGCTCCCGGCGAGCGCGCTCGCGGCCCTGGTCACGATCCTCGTGCCGTCGACCTCTTCGAGGAGTTTATACTGTTCGCCATCGTATCGCTCGCCGGGTCCGGCGGCGAGGAGGACCCCGCCCACGTTTCGGTCGGGGTGTCCGTCGCGCTCCGGGAGGTCGCCCGGCGTCACGACGACCTCCTCGGTTTCCGTCCCGCCGTCGGCGACCGCTCGATCCCCCGTCCCCGTCCTCCGGCCGTTTCGTTGCGTCGACATGGTTACTCCAGGACGTAGTACGGAACCACCGTAACGGTTTCTCCGGCGGTCACCCCCGAGTCCGTGAGAACCGCGCCGTCGGCCCTCGACGCCCGGGTCGACGACGAGAGGACGCTCGGATCGAAGACCTCGTCGTAGACGTTGAGGTCGGAGGTCGGATGGCCCAGCGGCACTGCCTCGCCGTCCGAGAGTTCGACCGGGATGGCGTACTCGAATCCGGCCGTCCCGACCTCGACGTCGACGGTGCAGGGAGCCTCGACGGTCGGGAGGTCAGTCTCGCCGACGAAGAATGGACGTACGACCAGGGTCGCGACGGTGTACGCGCCGATCGGCTTTCCCGGGATCGCGACGGCGACGGCCTCGTCGAGGTCGGCGAGGGCGAGCGGCTTTCCCGGCCGGATCCGGACCCGGTGAAAGTCGATCGAACCCAGATCGTCGAGTGCCCTGACGACGTAATCCTTCGGTCCCACGCTCGTCCCGCCGGTCGTCACGACCACGTCGTACGCCCCGGCGAGTTCCTCGATCCGGTCCCTCACCACGTCATATTCGTCGGGGACGGTTCCCTCGAACGTCGGTTCGGCGCCCCAGGCCCGGAGCAACTCGACGAGCATCATCGAGTCGTTGTCCTGCGACGGGTCGTCGTGGATCTCCGATCCCGTGGCGAGGACGCCCACCCGTGGCTTGGCGTACGTGGTCACCGTCCCGACGCCAAGGTCGTTCAGCAGGATGGCGTCCTTCGCGGCCAGTCGGTCCCCGGGGGCGAAGAGGCGCTCCCCTTCGCTCACGTTGCTGCCGCGCTCGTACGTGTAGGTCCCCGGATCGACGTCGGCGCCCGTGAGTCGTCCGTCTTCAACGTTCGCTTCCTCTGATCGCAGAACGGCGTTGGCCCGCTCGGGCAGGGGTGCGCCGGTCGCGATCCGGACCGCCTCGCCCGGCCCGATCGTCGGCGGGTCGTCCTCGGGGTAGACGGCATCGACGACGTCCAAGGGGTATTCCGGTGGGGCCTCGAACGCGAACCCGTCCATCGTGGCGTGGTCGTAGGCCGGGACGTCCCGATCCGCGACGACCTCCTGTGCGAGGGTCCGGCCTCGAATCCCCTCTCCCGGCGCCACGGTGGTGGTATCCTGTCCGTCCAGCCACGCCGTCCTTGCGTCGAGGACGCGCTCGACGGCCTCCGCCTGCGAGACGAGATCCGCGTGATCTCCGTCCATGGGGTATCCGGTGCTCCCCGACGACTAACCCCTTTCCCCGGAAGGCCGATCCCGTCCTCGGTAGGCCCACGTGCGTCGAAACGGGGGACCCTCCCACGATACGGGTACCTTTACGTCGCGGGCATCGAATCACCGGGCATGGGAATGGATACCGTCGTCGCGTTCGAGTGTACCGTCTGCGGCGAGACCTACGACCCCGAGGGGGTCATGTACACCTGCCCGAACCACGACGACCCGATGGAAGGCGTCCTCGACGTCGTCTACGACTACGACGCGATCCACGACGAGTTCGCCGGCGCGGTCGACGGGGACATCCCCAGCATGTGGAAGTACCGCCCGTTCCTCCCGGTCGAGGACGACGCCGACCCCGTCACGCTGAACGAGGGCGGCACCGACCTCTTCGACGCCCCCACGCTCAGCGAGGCACTCGGCGTGGAGGTTCGCGTGAAGGACGACAGCCGCAATCCGACCGCGAGTTTCAAGGATCGTGCCTCCAGCGTCTCGGTCACGAAAGCCAAACACCACGGCCACGACATCGTCATCTGTGCCTCCACCGGCAACGCGGCGGCGTCCCTGGCGGGGTACGCCGCCCGGGGCGGCCTCGACGCCCGGATCTTCGTCCCCGAAACGGCGCCCGCAGGGAAGCTCGCCCAGCCGCTCGTGTATGGGGCCGACGTCCTCCAGATCCAGGGTACCTACCCCGAGGCCGCCGCTCTCAGCCTCAAGGCTACCGAGCGGTACGGCTGGTACAACCGCAACGCGGCGTACAACCCCTTCCAGGTCGAGGGCAAGCGGACTGCGGGCCTCGAGATCGCCGAACAGACCCGCGACGACCTGCCGGACTGGGTCGTCGTCTCCGTTGGCGACGGCTGCACAATTGCCGGGGTGTGGAAGGGCCTCAAGGAGTTCGAGAAGCTGGGATACGTCGACGAGACGCCGCGGATGCTCGGCGTCCAGGCCGAGGGCGCCCCGGTCATCCACAACGCCTTCCACGGGCATGAAAGCGAGCAGGAGAAGGCCGAAACGCTCGCGGACAGCATCGCGGTCTCCGGCCCGGCGAACCTGCGCAAGGCGGTCACCGCCATGAAGGAGAGCGACGGCGCCTCCGTGGCCGTGTCCGACCAGGAGATCCTCGACGCCGAACTCCTCCTCGGCAGCACCGAAGGCCTGTTTACCGAGCCTGCGGCCGCGGCGATCGTCGCGGGCGTCGAGAAGGCCCTCGAGAAGGGAATCATGGACGAGGGCGAGTCCGCCGTCGTCGTCTCGAGCGGCTACGGTCTCAAGGACCTCGAGAACGCGAAGGCCGCCGGCCGCGAACCCTACTCCCTGCCGCCGGACCTGGACGAAGTCGAGAAGATCTACGGCGAGGCGGAGTAGGGACTCGGAAGTGGCAACGACCGGCTCGTCGACCGAGCGAAGACGAACGATAACTGGCGCGAATGCCAGCGGCGGACCGACCGGAAGGTGAGTGGGGATCCAGGCGTTACTCGATGATCGTCCAGCCGTCCTGGTACTTGTCGAGCATTTCCCTCGATCGTTCGTCGATCGGGTGTTCGCGATCGGGCACCTCGACCTCGTAGTCCGGCTCGAAGAGACGGGTGCTGAAGTACCGTTCGCCAACGTCGCAGATCAGCGTGACGACCGTCTCGACGTCCCGCTGCTCGAGAACTTTCTGGGCGCCCGCGACGTTCGCACCGCTGGAAATACCCGCGAAGATACCTTCGTTCTTCGGCAGCCAGTCGGCCATCTCGAGTGCCTCATCGTTGTCGACGCGAACGACACCTTCGAAGAGTGCCGGGTCGAGGTTCTCCGGGATGAACCCGTCGCCGATACCTTCGATTTCGTGGGATCCCCACTTGCCCTTCGCGAGGAGCGGGGCGTCGTACGGTTCGAGCGGGAAGATCTCGGTCGCATCGGAGCCGTACTCCTCTTCGATGTGACGGGCCACGCCAGTGACGGTCCCACCCGTCCCCTGCCCGTGGACGAAGGCGTCGGGCGCACCGTCGAGCTGATCCGTGATCTCGGGACCGGTCGTTTTCTTGTGCGCGGCGATGTTGTCCGCGTTGCTGAACTGGTCGGGGAACCAGTACTTGCCGGGGTTCTCTTCGATCATCTCCTCGGCCTTGTCCTGGGAGAGGTCGACGTCGGACTCGGCACCGGGCGTCTCGATCAGGTTCCCGCCGTACACGCGGATGAGCTTCTTGCGCTCTTCGCTCATGCCTTCGGGCATGACGATGTTCACGTCGAAGCCCAGGCGGGTCCCGACGAAGGTACAGGCGATCCCCGCGTTCCCGGTCGAGGTCTCGAGGATCTCCATGTCTTCCGTCAGGTCCCCACGTTCGATCGCCTTCGTGATCATCTCGTGGTAGATCCGGTCCTTCAGGCTGTTCGACGGGTTGAACGATTCCCACTTGGCGTAGATCGTCCCGTCGTAGCCCTCGCTTGCCTTCGTGAGCTCGACGAGAGGGGTATTGCCGATCGCTTCGAAAACGTCAGTTGCCGCGGTCTTGTTGCGGTCCCATTCGAGAGGCATACACTGCCCTTTCGGCAGGGGCTACTTTAATCTTGAACAATCCGCTGAGTGTCTCGTCACGGGGTCCTTCCCACGGATTTCCATCTCGAGAGGCAGCGGGTGACGCCGGTGGTCCGACCAGGCTCGAGAACGGGGCCGGACTGATGGACGGGGCGACCCGGTAGTGACTTCCCGTCGGTGGCGAAAACCGGTAGAAGATCGACCGATCCGTCTACATGTATCCGTCCGCGAACTCGTCGATCATCAACTCGACGTCGTCGCCGAGGGGATAGAGGACGGGACACTGGGCGCCGGTTTCGGCGTACTCCCGGACCTTCTCGCGACACTGTTCGGGGGTTCCGCTGGCGGTCAACTTCCGCACGACTTCGTCGGGAATGAGGTCCATTCCCTTCTCGATGTCCTCCTTGTCCGCCGGCCAGCCGCCGATCGCCTCGCCGACCTCGTCGATGAGGTCCTGGCTGACCCCGCTGGCCTTCATGATGTGGGGCTGCTGGCCGAGGTACTGCGTGATGAGTTCGCGGGCGTTGTCCAGCGCCTTGTCCTCGTCGTGGTCCATCGAGCAGACCACGAGCTGTGGCCGGTCGACGTCCTCGAGCGTCCGGTCCGCCCGCTCGGCGCCGGTTTCGAGGGCGTCGAGCGCCTTCTCGTTGTACTCGGGGCTCACGAGGTAGTTCAAGAGGACGCCGTCGGCGTATTCGCCCGTCAGTTCCAGCATCTTGAACCCGGTCGCGCCCACGTACACGTCGACCGTTCGCGGCCCGGTGTCGCCGTGGACGACGTCGAGTTCGACGTCCTCGAGCTGGACGAACTCGCCGTCGTAGTTCACGTTTTCCATGTCGAGGAGCCGCTGGAGCGCCTCGACCGTCTCGCGCATGGCCAGGAGCGGTTTGTGCCGGTCGACGCCGACCTTGGACGCGATCGGCTCCCACCAGGCGCCGATGCCGAGTTCGATGCGGTCGGGTCCGGCGAGTTCCTCGAGCGTGCTGGCCGTCTGGGCGATGAGTGCGGTGTTCCGGGTCCAGTTGTTGATGACCCCGGTTCCGAGCTTGATCTCGTCGGTGACGGCCGCGTAGGCTCCCAGGGGCGTCACGGCGTCGCGCGCCAGCCGGGATTCAGCCTGCCAGATCTCGTCGAAACCCTTCTCCTCCGCGTACTGTGCGTACTCCATGTTCTCCCGGATGGGGTGCTTGTCCTGGAGGTAAAGGCCGACGCGATCGCCTCCGGTACTTTCGCTCATGGTATCGTCGGTGAATTACTCGCAGTCGGGGCAAAAAGGTATGGGTGCCAGTGGCACTCTAGTCCGGCGGTATCCCGACGCTCGGGGCTGACCTGTCGTGGACCCGGTAGTTTGCTGGTTGGTCGCTCGTCACAAGGTTTATATCCGGAATCCTCGTCAGGTCAGACGTTATCCGTCACCGCTGACGGAGTGTTCATCCATGCAAACCGACTTACGCGGCAAGGACATGGTCACGACTCAGGAGTGGAGCAAACCGCAGATCGAGTCGGTTCTCGACGTCGCGGACGATCTCAAACGGGAGTTCGCTCGGGAACGATGGGATCATTTCGATTCGTTGACCGGTCGGTCGCTATTCATGTTGTTCTACAACTCGAGCACGCGAACGCGGAACTCGTTCGAGGCCGGCATCAACCAACTCGGGGGGTACGCGCACATCATGACCCCCGAACAGCTCCAGTTGCAGCACGGCGAGTCCGCGAGCCGGACCTCGAAGGTCCTGTCGCGATACGGCCACGGGTTCGCCGTCCGCGTCCTCGGGGAAGCCGTGGACTTCGAGTATCCGAAGGGCACGGAAATAGTCCGTCAGTACCAGGAGGGCGCGGAGGTGCCGGTGTTCAACATGCAGTGTGACACGTATCACCCCTTCCAGACGCTCGCCGACCTCCAGACGGTCCGGGAGCGGAAGGACAGTGTCGAGGACATCGACTTCACCGTTTCGTACGCCTACGCGCCGGAAGTCCGCCGCCCGGCGAGCGTTCCCCACTCCTCGATCCTCGGGTTCACGAAGATGGGCGCCAACGTCACCCTGGCCCATCCCGAGGGGATCGACCTCGATCCGGATATCGTCGACCAGGCCGAGGAGAACGCCGACCAGGCGGGCGTCGACTTCACGATCGAGCACGACATGGAGCGAGCCTTCCGGGACGCCGACGTCGTCTACCCGAAACACTGGGTGTCGACGAAGGTCGGCGAACGGGGCGTGGAGGAGGAAAAGGAAATCCACGACCAGAACGAGGACTGGATCGCCGACGAGGACATGATGGACAACGCCAACCACGACGCCATCTACATGCACCCCCTGCCGGCGAAGCGGGGCTACGAGGCCACCGACGCCGTCATGGAGGGGCCACAGAGCGTCATCTACGACCAGGCCGAGAACCGGATGCACGCACAGAAAGGCGTGATGGCGGTCACCATGGGTGGGCGAGGGTTCTGAATGAGCGACAACGATTCCGAGGACGACCTGCTCGAACCCCTGTCGCCGTCGGAACCGGAGCCGGAGTTCGACCTGAACGTCGAACCGCCGGACTTCTGGGAGAAGGAACGCGAGAAACCGCTCTGTATGGTCGCGCTGGGCGGGAACGCGCTCGTTCCGCCCGACGGCGAAGGGACCTTCGACGACCAGATGACGGCGGTGGAGGACACCGCCAAGCAGATCGTCGACGTCATGAAGGACGGGTACAAGGTCGTGCTCACGCACGGCAACGGCCCCCAGGTCGGCGCCCTGTTGCTCCAGCAGGAACAGGGCGATCCCCCGGCGCAGCCGCTGGAAGTCTGTGGGGCGATGTCGCAGGGGCAGATCGGATACATGATGGCCCAGCAGATGTATCGCCAGCTCGAACAGCGGTGGAAACACGTCCCCGTGGCGTCGATCATCACGCAGACGATCATCGACCCGGACGACCCCGCGTTCGAGGAACCCACGAAGCCGGTCGGGCCGTTCGTCGACGCCGAGAAGGCCGAGGACATGCGTGACCGCGGGATGAACGTCAAGAAGGTCCGCGACACCGGCGACACGGATTATCGACGGGTGGTGCCCTCGCCCGAGCCGAAAGGCATCGTCGAGGAGACGCCCGTCAAGCGACTCATCGGGAAGCGGGACCTGGTCATCTGCGGCGGTGGCGGCGGGGTTCCGGTCGCCCGGAAGGAGGGGTACATCGACGGGTTCGACGCGGTGATCGACAAGGACCTCCTCGCCAACGTCGTCGCCAATCGGCTCGACGCGGATTACCTCCTCATCATCACGGACGTCGACGGGGTATACCGCGACTACGGGACCGAGGACGAGGAACTCATCGACGAGATCGCCGTCGACGAGTTCCGTGAGCTGTACGAGGACGGTCGGTTCCCCGAGGGAAGCATGGGACCGAAGGTCGACGCCGCGTGTCGCTTCGTCGGAGCGGAGTCGGACCGGGAACGGCGGGCAATCATCACGTCCCTGGACCAGGCCGAGGCGGCGTTGACCGAAGGGGCGGGCACCCACGTCGTCGAGGACGTCTGAGCGGCTCGTTCGGGGACGACCTGCCGCAGGCGGCGCCCTTCCGGCGTGACTCGCCCGAGCGACGGACGGCGGGACGGACGATCCTTCGACGACCCGAGTCCCGACGGAAATCGTAGCTGATTGCGGCCCGTGGACGGGATGACTCGACGGCCGGAACTCCCCGGGGATCACCCCGAGCTGTCCATACGCTATTTGGTAATAGAGTGATAATATTTTTAATAAATTTGCTCGATTCGGGATCCTAGTCCCCCTTCGAATTGCGGAGGAATCCCCGTCGAACGGTCCGCCCGCGATCGTCGCGAGGCGGGTCCGAGAGTCGGAGATTCGAGCGTTCGTTCCCGGTTACGTTTCCCGATTTGCTCCACTCCGAGGAGCGCGGTCCCGAGGGGAACGTCGGCCACCGGGACGGGGAAATTCTCGTCAGTTGAAACGACCGATCAGGTATCATAGCATTTAACTTGGTAGCCGTGCCCATCGTACTCGAACCATGTCAGATGATACCGAATTTAAAGGAAGGGACATCGTTTCTCTGAAAGACTTCTCCCGGGCCGACGTCGAGAAGGTCCTCGACGTCGCCGAGGAGATGGACCCGATCTTCGAGGAGGAACGGGAAACGGACCTCCTGAAGAACAAGATCCTGGGCACGTGTTTCTTCGAGAAGAGCACGCGTACCCGGATCAGCCACGAGTCGGCGATGCACAGGCTCGGCGGCGACGTGAACGGGTTCGCGGACGCGAGCGTGACCCGGGCCGGCGGCTGGCGGAGCGAAACCGTCGCCGACACGCTGCGCATGATGGACTACTACTCCAGCGCCCTCGTCATCCGGCACCCCGAGGAAGGGATGGCCGAGCGCGCGGCCGACATCGTCGACGTCCCCGTGCTCAACGGCGGCGACGGCGGGAACGAGCATCCCACGCAGGCGATGCTGGACATGTACACGATGCGGAAGGAGCACGGCAGCCTCGACGGGCTGAAAGTCGCCCTCGTCGGCGACCTCGCACACGAACGGACGTACCACTCGCTCGCGTACGGCCTGTCGAACTTCGACGTCGACCTGCAACTCGTCTACCCCCGCGGGTGCGACATGCGTCAAGAGATCCACAAGGAACTCCGGAAGCAGGGCGTCATCCACACCGAAACCCACGACATGGACGACGTGATCGATGAGGCCGACGTCATCTACACCGACCTGCTCCGGAAGGAGGAGTTCGAGGAGGACGAGTACGAGCGCCTACTGGCCAACTACTACCAGTTCACGCCGGCCGAGCTCCGGGACGCCAAGGACGACGCCATCCTGCTCCAGCCGCTCCCCCGAACCTACGAGTACGGGTTCCAGATCACCCCGCCGGTCGACGACCTGCCGCAGGCCAAGTACTTCGAGCAGGCCCGGAACGGCGTCGTGGCGAGGATGGCGCTGTTGGGCCTCGTGCTGAAAGGGAACGACGTGACCGAGCACCTGTAGCGGTCCGATCCCGGTCGATCACAAAGCCCGTTTTTGCCAACCTGCATCGGGACGAGCGGCGGAACGGTGCCGATCGGCCGTCGAGACGAGCGCTCGAAAGCCGACGGTAGGAGTTCACGATCTCCCGTCTCCAGCCGCTGTCCGAGGACGGACGGAACCTCGCCCCCGCGAGTTAGTCCGGCACGGTCCCTTCGACGCCTTCGACGTAGCTCCCCATTTGCTGGAACAGTTCCTTGTCGGACCAGTCCTCGAACTTCGTCCCCGCCCACGGATCGAGGTTACCGTTCTTGATCTGCTGTTGCTTGTCCGCGACCGTCGACTGGACGTCGTCGGGGACGTTCGGACCCCACTCGTCGAGGTCGACGAGCGAGCCGGCGTCCTCCATGGACGCGTTGAGCCCTTCCCAGTAGCTGTCGGAGGCCCAGTTCCCGTCCTTCACCGCCTGGAGGGTCGGGATGTAGAACACCTCCCAGTGCCAGATGGGCGAGGTGATGTACCTGTCGCCACCGAACTCCTTCATGGGGGCGTCGTAGCCGGTCGACCAGATGCCGGCCTCCGCGGCAGCCTTGACGGCCGCCGGGGAGTCCTGGTGCTGTGCCATGACGTCGACGCCCTCGTCGATCAGGTTCTCCGCGCCCTGCTTCGACTTTCCTGGATCGAACCAGGCGTTGGTCCAGCGAACTTTCGTCGATATCTCGGAGTCGACCGACCTGGCGCCGTGCGTGAACGCGTTGATCCCGCGGACGACCTCTGCCGTGGGGAAGGCGGCCACGTATCCGAGGCTTTTCTCCTCGGTAAGGTGCCCGGCCGCGACGCCGGCGAGATACCGGGCCTGGTACATCCGGCCGAAATATCGGCCCATGTTCTCCCGGGTCTTGTATCCCGAACAGTGCTCGTAGATGGTATCCGGGTTCTTCTTGGCCAGCTGGAACATCGGGTCCATGTACCCGAAGGTCGTTCCGAAGATGATGTCGTAGTTCTTGTTCGTGTACTCTTCGAAGACCTGCGTCGCGTCGGCCGGGGGAACCGCTTCCGAATAGTCGGTCTCAAGCCAATCGAACTGGTTCGCGACGTATTTTCGTCCCTGATCGTGGGCCCAGGACCACCCCAGGTCCCCGACTTCGGAGATGTACACCCATGCTGCAAGCACGTCCCCTTCTCCCGCTGTAGTGGTTTCGGGCGCCGTGGTCGTGTCGCCGCCGCCGCCGTCTCCCTGACAGCCCGCCAATCCCGCGACACCGACGGCTCCCGCCGCTTTCAGGAGGTCACGCCTGGATGGGTGTGTGTTACCTTGGCTCATGTTTGGCAAGCCATTCGTTCACTTTTTCATCTCAGCTACATAAAGATATGGATAAATTTTGGGAGAATAATGTTGAGCAAATATTATTTCTGCGGCCATCCCCTTTTGTAGGGTCGAAAAACCCCCCGACCTCCCTTGGTGACCGGTCCTGGATCCGACTGATAGGAAAAGTATAATGCGGTGTATTAACATAGGACAGTACGGAGATCCATGCCGGATTCCCAACCGTTTCTGAAGATGCAAAACATCGTGAAAGAATTCCCTGGAGTGACCGCGAACGACCACGTCGATTTCGAGGTGCGGCGCGGGGAGATCCACGGTCTGCTCGGCGAGAACGGGGCGGGAAAGAGCACCTTGATGAAGATCCTCTACGGGCTCTATACTCTGGATGACGGCGACATTTATCTCGACGGGCAACGTATCGAAATCGACTCGCCGCAACAGGCCATCGACGCCGGCATCGGGATGGTCCACCAGCACTTCATGCTGATCCCGAAACTGACCGTGGCGGAAAACGTGGTCCTGGGGCGTCGGGAGCCGGGCGCGTACTTCCGGGACGAGCCGTCGGAGGGGGGCGACGATTCGGACGGGGGACGGCAATCGCTGGTCGACAAACTGGGCGCGCTGTTCACAATCGGGCTCGAGTCGCCGAAGGAACGGATCGAGGAACTGGCGGGCGAGTACGGGTTTCGGATCGATCCCGACCAGCGCGTCTGGGAACTCGAGGTCGGGGAACAACAGCGGGTGGAGATCCTGAAAGCCCTCTACCGGGACGTCGACCTCCTCATTCTGGACGAACCCACGGCGGTGCTCACGCCGAACGAGGCGGAGCAGCTGTTCGAGACCATCTCGCGGCTCGCCGAGGACGGGTTGTCGATCATCTTCATCACTCACAAACTCAAGGAGATCATGGCGGTTACCGACCGCGTTACCGTCCTCCGGGACGGCGAACACGTGGCCACCGTCCCGACGGCCGACGTCACCCGGTCGGACCTGGCGGAAATGATGGTGGGCCACGAAGTCCTGTTTCAGGTGGACAAGGACGAGGTCGAGCGGGGAGAAACGCTCCTCGAAGCGGAGAACCTCCACGCCCGGGACCAGCGTGGACTTCCGGCGCTGGAGGGGGTCGACGTGAAGGTCGGGGCGGGGGAGATCGTCGGGATCGCCGGCGTGAGTGGCAACGGCCAGAAGGAACTCGCCGAGTGTCTCGTCGGCGTCCGCTCCGTCGATGAGGGGACCATCGCCATCGACGGCGTCGACCTCACCGGCGAACATCCCCGGGCGTTCATCGACGAGGGAGTCTCCTTCATCCCGGAAGATCGGATGAAGTACGGACTGGCCCCCTCGGTTTCGGTCATGCACAACGCGACGATCAAGGACTATCGAAAGGACCGGTTCGGGAACCGGCTCCTCGACTACGGCGAGCTCGAGGGCTACGCGAACGAACTCGTCGAGGCGTTCGACGTCCGCGGGATCCAGGACGTGCGGACGGTGACCGCGGGGGACCTCTCCGGTGGCAACATGCAGAAACTCATCGTGGGTCGCGAGATCTACCGGGAACCCGACGTGCTCATCGCGAACCAACCCACGAGGGGCGTCGACGTGGGGGCGATCGAGTCGATACGCGAGTTCCTGCTCGATCAGCGGAGCTCGGGGATGGGCATCCTCCTGATCTCCGAGGACCTGGACGAGGTGTTCGACCTCAGCGATCGGATCATGGTCATCTACGAGGGGGAATTCGTCCACGAAACGACACCCGAAGCCGCCGAGCGCGAGCACGTCGGACTGATGATGACCGGTGGAACGGAGGGGACCGAGGAAGCGACCGCCGCGGACGGTGCAGCCGCTACTCCTGCGGGTTCCGATCGGTCGAATGGCGGTGAGATCGAATGAACGTCGACGTCGAGTTGACGGCCAGACAGGAAGTGCCGGCCTGGCTGGTGTACGGGACGCCGGTCTTCACGGTCGTCGCCGCACTACTGCTGAGTTCGATCGCGCTGGTGATACTCGGCGTCGATCCGTTCGGCGCCTACGAAACGATGTTCATCGACCCGTGGACCAGTCAGTTCGGCATCTCGAACGTCCTCGAGAAGTCGGTGCCGCTGATCCTCGCCGGCCTAGCCGTCTACCTGCCGCTCCGCGCGGGACTCTGGAACATCGGGGCGACGGGACAGCTCTACATCGGGGCGATCGTGGGCACGTGGATCGGCCTCAACGTGTCGCTACCGTCGGTCCTCCTGATTCCCCTCATGCTCTTCGTCGCCGGGCTCGGAGGCGCAGCCTGGGGATTCATCCCCGGCTACCTCCGGGCGAAGTGGGGCGTGAACGAGATCATCGTCTCCCTGCTCATCGCCTACGCGGCCATCCGGGTTAACGGGTACATGGTGCGCGGACCGATGCAGGGCGGCCTCGGGAACTTCCCGCAGTCGGCGATCCTTCCGTTGAACGCCCAGCTACCGAATATCCCCGTTCTCGGGACTCACGTCGGGTTCCTCGTCGCCCTCCTCGCGGTCGGGGCCATCTACGTCCTAGTGAAGCGAGCCCGGATCGGCTACGAGATCACGTTCGTCGGGGCGAACCCGGATGCGGCCCACCAGGCGGGGATGCGGGGGTCGCTCATTTACGTGCTGGTGTTCGTCGTCGGCGGGGCGATGGCCGGCATGGCCGGCGTGATCGAGATCGCCGGCATCCAGACGCGGCTCCGGCCGGATTTCTCCCCGGGATACGGGTTCACCGCGATCCCAATCGCGCTGTTGGGCCGGAACGGGGCGATCCAGGTGTTCGTCGCAGCGCTGTTCTTCGGCCTGCTGTTCGTCGGGGGGACGGCCCTGGAGATCAGTTACAGCGTCCCGGCGGCGCTGATCGACGTGATCCAGGCGCTCATCATCCTCTTTCTCATCACTGCCGAGTTCTTCAAGCGGTTCGCCGTCGACGTCTCGATCGACTGGGGCGGCGCGCCCAAACCGGCCCCGTCGCGGGTCGAGGAGGGAGGGTAATCCATGCTTTCATCCCTCGCCCCTCTCAACTTGGACGTCTCGTTCTGGACCGGTCTCCTCGACGCCACGGTGGCGGCTGGGACCATCTTCATCATCGCGTCGCTCGGCGAGATCATCGCCGAACGGGCCGGCATCCTGAACCTCGGCATGGAGGGGATGCTCCTGGTCGGCGCGCTCACCGGATTCATAACGACGGTCCTGACGAACAACCCGTACCTGGGGTTTCTGGTAGCGATTCTCGCGGGCGTGGCGATGGCAGCGATCCACGCGTTCCTCTGCATCTCACTGAAGTCCGACCAGGTGATTAGCGGCGTGATGCTGACGCTGTTGGGCACCGGCCTCACCACGTACTTCGGGCAGGGGTGGACCCGGCACAACATCGACGGCGTCAAACAGTACACGCTCCCGGTGGTCGGCGAATACCTCGTCGACATCCCGGTGATCGGCCCGGCACTGTTCGAGAGCGCCCCCACGGATTACCTGGCGATCCTGCTGGTGCCGACGGTCTGGTACGTCCTGTTCCGGACCAACCTCGGACTGGAACTGATCTCCGTGGGCGAGGATCCGGAGACGGCGGACACGATGGGGGTCAGGGTGTTCCGCCTGAAGTACCTCGCCGTCCTGGTCGGCGGCGCCTTCGCGGGCCTCGCCGGGGCCCATCTCTCGCTCGCGTACGCCCAGTTGTGGGTCGCCGGCATGGTCGCCGGCCGCGGGTGGATCGCCGTGGCGCTCGTCATCTTCGCCCGGTGGCAGCCGAAATACACCATCGTCGGTGCGTACCTCTTCGGGATGCTCGAGGCCCTCCAGGTGCGGTCCCAGGGGATCACGTTCACCATCGAAGGGGCACCGGTCCTGGTCAACGAGGTTATCAGGTTCTTCGCGCACCCGCAAATCATGTCCACGTACCCGTACTTCGTCACCGTGGCCGTCCTCGCGATTACGGTCGCCAGAAGCCGGGAAGGGGCCAGCGCCGTCCCGTCGGCGCTTCTGGAACCCTACAGTCGGGAGACCGACTGACGGACTGCGAAAGGAACTTGTCCGTTCCCCTACGACGTAGGATGGACATGTTACTTCGTGGCACGGTCATTGCGGACCCGACCACCGTCATCGAAGACGGTGCGGTTGTCGTCGACGGGTCGACCATCGAGGCGATCGGCGAGCTGTCCGATCTGGAGGAACGATACACGGACCACCGGAGTGACGAGTACGACCTGCTGTTGCCCGGCCTGGTGGGGGCCCACGTCCATTCGGTGCAGAGCCTGGGCCGGGGGCTCGCCGACGACGAGCCGCTCCTGGACTGGCTGTTCGATCACGTCCTCCCGATGGAGGCGAACCTCTCGCCCGACGAGATGCGGCTGGCGGCCGAACTCGGCTACCTGGAACTCGTCGAAACCGGTACCACGACCGCGATCGATCACCTCTCGGTCGCGCACGCCGAGGAAGCGATCGAGGTCGCCGGCGAGATGGGCGTTCGCGCACGCATCGGGAAGGTCCTGATGGACCAGCGGTCGCCGGACGGGCTCCTGGAGGACACGGGGGCGGCCCTCGACGAGTCCGAACGCCTGATCCGTAAGTATCACGGGGCCTACGACGACCGGATCCGGTACGCGGTCACGCCCCGGTTCGCGGTGAGTTGCAGCGAGGAGTGCCTCCGGGGCTGTCGCCGCCTCGCGGACGAGTACGACGGCGTCCGGATCCACACCCACGCGAGCGAGAACCGGGACGAGATCGAGACCGTCGAGGACGACACCGGGATGCGGAACATCCACTGGCTGGACGAGGTCGGGCTGACCGGGGAGGACGTCGTCCTCGCACACTGCGTCTGGACGGACGAGAGCGAACGCGAGGTCCTGGCCGAGACCGGCACCCACGTCGCACACTGCCCCTCCTCGAACATGAAGCTCGCGAGCGGCGTCGCGCCAATCGTGGACTACTTCGACCGGGGGATCAACGTCGCCCTCGGGAACGACGGCCCGCCCTGCAACAACGTGCTCGACCCGTTCTCGGAGATGAGTCGGGCGTCGCTGTTGCAGAAGGTGGAGCAGCTGGATTCGACGGCGACCCCCGCCGAAGTCATCTTCGAGATGGCGACGCTCAACGGGGCGGAGGCGGCCGGGTTCGAGCGCGTGGGTGCCCTCCGCGAGGGGTGGAAGGCCGACGTCATCGGGCTCACGACCGACGTCACCAGAGCGGCGCCGCTGCACGACGTCCTTTCGCACCTCGTGTTCTCCGCGCGCGGTGACGACGTCGAGTTCACGATGGTCGACGGGAACGTCCTGATGGCCGACGGCGAGGTGACGACGGTCGATGCGGACCGGATCCGGCAGGAGGCCAAAGAGATCGACCTGGACCTCTCGACCGAGGAGGGGTCCCCGTGACGGTCGACCTGCTGGTCCGGGGCACGCTCGTCAACGTCCACACCGGCCGTCTGGAGGAGGACGCGGCGGTCGCGATCGACGACGGCGAGATCGTCGCCCTCGCGGAGCGGGACGCCGAGCGCGAGATCGAGACCGGATACATCGCCCCGGGGCTGATCGACGCCCACGTCCACATCGAGTCGAGCATGGTGACGCCGCCCCGGTACGGCCGGGCCGTCGTTCCGAAGGGCGTGGTGGGCGTGATCCACGATCCCCACGAGATCGCGAACGTCCTCGGCGAGGCTGGCGTGCGCTCGGCCATCGAGGACGCGGGGAACACCCCGCTGAAGGTCCGGATCACGGTCCCGTCCTCCGTCCCGGCCTCGCCGCTCCAGGACGCCGGCGCGGCCGTCGGCCCGGACGCGGTCGAACGACTCCTCGACGAGGAGTCGGTCGTGGCACTGGGTGAAGTGATGAACGTCCCCGGCGTGGTCGCGGGCGACGAAACCGTCCACGCCAAGATCCGGGCGGCCCGCGAACGGGGGATGACCGTGGACGGCCACATGCCCCAGGTTCGGGGCGACGACCTCCAGGAGGCGGCCCGGTTCCTCGACAACGATCACGAGAGCATCACCCTGGAAGAGGCCCGGGCGAAAGCCGACGCCGGCCTGCGCGTCTACCTCCGCGAGGGATCGTCCAGCAAGAACCTCGCCGACCTCGTTCCGCTTGTCGAGCAGGTCGACTCCCGGTACCTCTCGCTGTGTACCGACGACCGCGACGTGGTGGACATCGTCGAGGAGGGCGGCGTCGACTTCGCGCTCCGCAAGGCGATCGACGAGGGCGTCGACCCGGTGACGGCGGTCCAGATGGGATCGCTCAACACCGCGGAGAGCTACGGTCTGCCCTTCGGCCGGGTGCGGCCCGGGTCGCCGGCGGATCTCGTGCTGCTCTCGGATCTGGAGTCCTGGGACGTCGAGCACGTCCTGATCGACGGCGAGGTCGACCCGACCGAGGGACAGGCCGAACCGCCGGCGACGGCCCTCGACACGGACACCGTTCGCGTCCCGACCTTCGATCCGACCGACTTCGCCATCGAGGCCCCCGACGGGGGTGACGGTCCGGTGTCCGTCCGCGTCGTCGACTCGCTGGGCGGCCTGCAGACGGCAGCCATGGAGGCGACCGTTCCGGTCGAGGACGGCTACCTCCGCGCGGATCTCGACGCCGACGTCCTCCCGATCGCCGTCGCCGAGCGTCACTCCGGGGCGAAGGACGTGGGACGCGGCTTCGTCCACGGCCTCGGATTGGATCGGGGCGCCATCGCGAGCACCATCGCCCACGACGCGCACAACCTCGTCGTGGCTGGCGTGACCGTCGACGCGATGGCCACCGTGGCGAACCACCTCCGCGAGATCGACGGCGGCGTGGCGGCGTACGATCCCATCGACGACGCCGTGACGTCGCTGTCCCTTCCGGCCGCCGGCCTCATCGCCGACCGGCCCCTGGCCGAGGCGGCCGAAGAGTTCGGGGCGGTCGAAGCCGCGGCCGAGCGGATCGGAGTCGAGGCCGAGGCGGGACTCATGGAACTGTCCTTCCTCCCGCTGGAGGTCATCCCCGAATATCGAATCACGAACAACGGCCTCGTGGACGTCCGGACGATGGAGTACGTCGACGTGATCGCCTGATCGTCGGTCCGGGTCGTCCGGACGCGTCAGGTCGAAACGACCGACATCGTCCCTGTCTCGAAGGAGGTCACGAGGCCGCGGTCGAACCGGTCGGTCCGATCGAACGCGACCGCGAGTGCGTCCCTGGCCCGGTCCCGAAGGGCGTCGTCGTCGGCCTTGTTGATCATCGGGATGACCCTGGCGCTCTCTGGGGCGTTCTTGCCCCCACCCGACTCGCTCGCCAGGACGCGGCCGACCACGTCCGGCGTGATCACGTCCCCGATGGCGACGGGGGCGATGGTCGCGACGCGCTCCGGTCTGTGAACCACCGCCTCCGATAGGACGTTCCCGATGGCGCGTGCCGAGGCTACCGGAACGACCACGGTACTGGCGGTCGGGACGGGTGGTTCGTCCACGTCCGGGGCCTTGAACTCGCGCATCCGGGCGCCGTCTGCCTTTACCAGGAGCCAGTCGAAGTGACCGGCAGCGTAGAGCGCGTCGACCACATCCGGGTCGAAGCCCCGGACCTTCTCGTCGACCCTGGCGGGGTCCTCGACGTACTCGCTCGCGAACGCGAGGGGGACGTCGGCGGCGAGGCGGTGCTCGATGGCCGCTTCGACCCGGGCGACGTCTCGGACCACGAGTTGCAGATCCGGCGGGGGCATGTGTGCCGTCGTCGTGTATCCGATCCGCCGGTCGCCGCGACCCTCGGCGACCAGCCTCGCCATCGCCGTCTTCTTTCCGCCGGCGCCGACGAACGAGACGAGTTCGGGCGCAGCCAGGTCGAGGGCCCCTTCCAGGTCCATACCGACGCTTGCGCCGTCACGACTATCAGTCCACGGGTCGGCCGGAGTGGACGGTCCGCATCCGTCGCCGTCGGTCGGTTCTCCGCCAGGATTATGCGTGCTCGGTCGTAACGTTCCACACACTATGCGGGAAGAAATCGACGTCACCGGCGAGGTCTGTCCCCGCCCGGCGCTCATGGTCCGGGACTCCCTGGAGGAACTGGGACCGGGCGACGAACTCGTGGTCATGGGGGACTACCCGCCGGCCGAGGAGAACATCCAGCGGACCTGCGAGAAGCACGGGTACGGGGTCAGCAAGCCGGACTCCGACGAGGGGGAGTCGTTCACGCTCCGGATCACCATCCCGGACGAGGCCCTGGGTCCGACGTCGGGAGAGTGACATGGCCGGAGAGGACGCCGGCGCCGATCGCGATTCGGACGCGATCGGGGCCGACCCGGCCGACCCTAGCGCCGATCGAGGACCGGCGCTCACGGAGTACGCGGAACTCCACGGCTGCTCGTGCAAGATCGGTCAGAGCGACCTCGAAAGCCTCCTCGCCGAGACCGGCCTCGACGCCGACCGGCCGGAACTGCTCTTCGGCGTCGGGGAGGACGCCGCCGCCCGAACCGTTACCGACGACCGGGCGACCGTCTCCACGATCGACTTCTTCACGCCGATCATCGACGACCCCTACGCGTACGGGCGGGTGGCCGCCTGCAACGCGGCGAGCGACGCGTTCGCGAAGGGCGCCACGGAGGAACTCTCCTTCCTGGTCGTCCTCGGACTGCCACGGGAACTAACCGACGCCGCGCCGGCGATTCTCGACGGGATCGCCGACGGGGCGGCCTCGGTGGACGGCGTCGTCGCCGGGGGGCACTCCGTGCTCAACCCCTGGCCCCTGGCCGGCGCGGCGGTCACCGCGACCGCCCATCCCGACGATCTTGTAACGACCGACGGGGCGACGCCGGGCGATCGGCTCTACCTGACGAAACCCCTCGGGACCCAGCCCGCGATGGGCGCGCTCCGGGTCCAGTCGGGGGAGTTCGGCGACACGGTCCGTGGGGCGCCCGACCGATCGATACCCGAGATCGGGGAGGCGGCGCTCCGGTGGATGACGACCCCGAACCGGGGTGCCGCCGAAGCGTTCGGGGAGGCGCCGGTCACCGCAGCCACGGACGTCACGGGGTTCGGCCTGCTCGGTCAGGCCGAACACCTGGCCGCGAACGCCAGCGTCGGGATCGAAATCACGCACTTGCCCGTGATCGCGGGCACCCCGCCGCTCTCGGACCTGTTCGGGTACGGCCTTCTGGAGGGCGAGAGTGCCGAGACGAGCGGCGGCCTCCTCGTCGCCGTGGCCCAGCACGGCGGCGACGACTTCGAGGCCGTCCTCGACGACCGCGGGATCTTCTACCGCGAGGTCGGGCGCGTCACCGAACCGCCGGACGTGGCACTCGTCGATCCGACCGTCGAGGAGGTGTGACCGTCTCCGCCGTCCCCTCTCGCCCGACACCCGGGGTTGGAGGGGGTAAGGGCCAGGTCGCCGGCGAGGGCACTTCCGGGGCGGGACCCCGGATTCCGTCAATCAGTAGAGGCTGAGGACGGCCTCGAGGACGCCGCCGCCGAGGCCGAGCGCCTTGTCGGAGATCTTCGTGTGGTCGACCGACTCGCCGCGGGGATCGACGTCGCCGAGTTTGGCCCCGTCGTCGACCTCGACGCCGTCGTGGACCAGGCCTCGCACCAGCCCGTCGATCTCGGGGGTGACCGGTTCGTCGCCCACGTACCCGACCACGTCGTCGGCCTCGACCATCGCGCCCAGTTCGGTCGCGGTCTCCCACCTACCCGACGTCGGGGCCCGGACGACGCGTTCGTTCGTGTATCCCCGTCGTTCGCCCGGCGTTCCGTCGTACTCGCTCGCCGTCCCCGAGTAGAAGACGCGACCGAGTTCGTGGCCCCGATCCGTCTCGACCACCGCGTCCACGTCCTCGCCGGCGGTGAAGCCCGGGCCCATGCCGACCACGACGTCGGCGTCGTCACACCTCGTTCCGGTGTCGAACTTGCCCTTGGCCATGATGGCGTCGACCAGGATCGCGGCGTCCAGTTCGTCTGCGACTTCCGCGTCCGGATCGGGCAGGACAGGAATCGCGTCCTCGCGGAGCGTCGCGATCGCCTCGTCGATGTCCTCGACGCGGCGGCCGGTCACGCCTTCGATCTCGGTCTCGCCGGCGTACATGGCCTCGGCGAAGGCGACGGCCCGGCGGACGGCCGTCGGTCGTTCGACGTCCGTCACGATCACCGGGTAGCCGGCCTGGTGGAGGCGGTACGCGACGCCGGAGCCGAGGTCCCCGCCGCCGCGAACGACCGCCAGGTCGTCGAGCGCGAAGGCCGTGGCCCGCTCGCCGGAGGCGTCGTAGAAGTCCCGCTGCATTTCCGCCAGGATCGCCAGCGCGACGGCGGACGGCGATCCCCCGCCGAGGTCGAGGCCCACCGGGGCACGGATTCGGGCCAGTTGTCGTTCGCTGTACCCGTCCTCCCGCAGCCCATCGATCACGTGCGCCGTCTTCTCCTCGCTGGCGACGACCCCGACGTACCCAGCCCCGGCGTCGAGGGCCGCTTTGGCCGCCTGCTGATCGAAGGTCCCGCTCCGGGTCGCCACGGCGACGGCCGACTCCTCGGTGATCCCACGGTCCACGAGGTCCTCGTAGTAGTCCCCGTGAACGACCGTGGTGTCGTCCGGGAACCGGTCGTCGACCGCGAGGTCCTCGCGGTCGTCGACGACGGTCGTCTCGTAGCCCAGCCCCTCGGCCAGGGGGGCGAGTTCGGCCGCGATGTGGCCGCCGCCCGCGACGAACAGCCGGCGGCTTCCGCGGACGCGATCGACGAACACCTCCATCGACCCGCCACAGACCATGCCGGTGTTGCCGCCGGGTTCGAGTTCGTAGGCCCGGACCCCCGGCTCGGCCTCCCCGTCGAGCACTTTTCGGGCCTCCTCCACGGCGAGGGCCTCGACGGTCCCCCCGCCGATGGTCCCGACCTCGCGGTCGCGGGTGATGGCCATCCGCGCCCCGACGTCCCGGGGCGCGCTCCCCTCCTTGTCGACGACGGTCAGGACGGCTACCGGTTCGCCACTCGCCACCAGGTCGTCGATGTCGGCGAACAGCGTCATACGAACGTTCTCACCTCGTGTTGGAACATGAGGTCGACGAGTCGGTCGTACTCGATGGACTCGATTCCCTCCGGGAGGTCGACCCCACGCATCGCCACGTCGCGCTCGACGGCGTACACCTCCGCCTCGATCGTCGGTTCCACGAGGACGCCGTCCTGGATCAGGACGACGACCGGGTCGTCCGCCGCCCGGGCCGTCCGCAGGCCGACGTTAGCGTGCGGTTTGTCGATCAGGTAGAGCATGGTTAGAACGTCAACACCTCGTCCGCGTCGTTGATCAGGGCCGATACCTCCTCGGCGGGTCGGATCGCGATGTCCCCGGCGATCTCCTCGCGGTCGACGTTCCGGTCCTCCAGGGCCCTCGCGTCGACGACCATCCGGCCGTCCTCGGCGTGCAGGTCGGCGATCTGGGGCGACATGTTCAGCGCCTCCCGGTCCACGCCCTCCCTGGCGGCGTAGACGCCGTCCTCGACGTAGGCCACGGTCACGTCGTGGTGGTCGAAGCCGGCGGCGACCCCCCGGGCAGCCCGCAAGCCCTCGGGCACGTGGACCCGACCGTAGGGCGCCCGGGTGAGGAGGACGACGACGTTCTGTTTCATCGTCCGACCCCCGTCATAGCGACACCACCCGGTCCGCTTCGCCGATCAGGTCGGCGAGGTCCGGGAGGAGTCCGATTTTCAGGTCGTCCGGGTAATCGGTCTCGGCATCCACGCCCCTCGCGTCGACGCACAGGCCGCAAGCGAAGACCTCGGCGCCGTCGTCGAGCAGTTCCTGGAACTTCTCGGTCGGCATCTCGTCGTAGAGGCCGTTGTCGGCGCATTCGGCGAAGTGTTGGCCGGTGACTGGCACCAGTATCCCGTCGAGGTACGTGAAGTACGTCACCTCGTGTCCGCCGTCGAGGGCCGCGCGTCCGAGTTCGTAGGCCGTCCGCCAGCGCTCGCTGTCGAACGGCCCCCCGGTAAGGACGACGCCAAGATGTGACATGAGAATACCTTACGGCGTAGTGCGTTTAATCCTTCTGTCGGTGACCCAGCCACTCGCGGAAAACGCGGGAAGCGTTACGATGCCTTCAGACCGCCGCTTCCAGCACGCCGCCCGTTCGCACGATGAAGTACACCACGAAGGCACCGGCGAGGATCCACTGACCGATCGAAACCTTGTCGAATTCGCCCTGGGCGGCCCGAACGATCGGATACGTGACGATGCCCGCGGCGATCCCGTACGCGATGGAGAACGTGAGCGGCATGATCAGGATGGTCATGCCGGCCGGGATGGCGTAGGCACGGTCCGTCCAGTCGATCTCGGTCACGTTGGTCAGCATGATCAGCCCCACGACCACCAGCGCGATGTGGGAGGCGTACAGGGGGACCGCGGCAGCCAGCGGCACGATGATCAGCGACGCCAGGAACAGGATCCCGACGACCAGCGCGGTCATGCCGGTCCGGCCTCCTTCCTCGACGCCGGTCGAGGATTCGATGTAGGTCGTGACCGTCGAGGTGCCGAGCATGCCGCCGATCGTCGTCCCAACGGCGTCGGCCATCAGTGGCTTCTCGATCTCAGGCAGGTCACCCTTCTCGTCGAGGAACCCGGCGATCTGTGACACGCCGGTCAACGTCCCCGCCGTGTCGAAGAAGTCCACGAAGAAGAAGGTGAACACGACCAGTGCGAAGGACAGCGCTTCGAAGTTCTGGAAGCCCTCCATGAACGCGCCCACCAGCGGCGTGATGTCGTACTGCGCCTGGGGTAGTTCCTCCGGCGCAAGAACGCCAGCGGCCGTTACGTCCCCCATCGTCAGTCCCCATCCGACGAGAGTCGTGGCGATGATGCCGATGATGATCGACCCTCGGACGCCCCGGACGTACAACATGAAGGTCAGGAACAGGCCCAGCACGGACAGGATCGCGACCGGGTCCGACGCGACGTCCCCGATCGTCACGAGCGTCGTCGGATCGTCGACGACGATGTTCATCTCTTCGAGCCCGATGATAGCCAGGAAGAGGCCGATCCCCGTTCCGACCGAGAACTTCACCGGTTCCGGGAACAGCTCGATGATGTACTTGCGGGCGCCCACTGCGGTCAGGATAATGAAGATGACCCCCTCGACGACGACCGCGGCGAGGGCCGTCTCCCACGGAATACCCAACGTTCCCACGACCGTGAACGCGAAGAAGGCATTGAGGCCCAGTCCTGGTGCCTGCGCGAACGGTCTGTTCGCGTAAAACGCCATGATGAAGATGGCAACTGCCGCCGATATGATGGTCACGACGGCGAGCATCTGCTGTACCTCGCCGGGCGTGTATCCCTGGATGGAGATCCCGTCCTGGAACCCGCCGTCGCCCGGTTGATTGGTCATGATCGAGGGGTTGACCACCACGATGTACGACATCGTGAGGAACGTGGTCACCCCGGCAAGTATCTCCGTTCGCAAGTCAGTATTGTGCTCGTCGAACCCGAAGAACTCGGCGAACCACCCACCACTCGCCTGTGCACCCGTGTCCGTGTCAGCATCGGACATATGTCGCTCTTCACATATATCATATTTATAGGTGGGGGTAACCCTATACGGACTAACAACTCTCCGTTGTTTTTGGTTATCATCGGGATTACTTGTTCGGCATCCGGACTGTCCTACAGCCCGAACGGTCCATAGCGTTGCCGAGAAATCCGAATCCCGGGCCCCGTCGTCGTGACCCTCCCTCTTCCGCCGGATCTCGCCCGGGCCGCCACGCGGGGGGCGCGGTTGACCCGCCCTATTCGGTCCGCTCGTCGAGTTTCGCCCTGATCTTCTCGGGGGTGATCGGGAGGGCGGTGACGCGGACGCCGACGGCCTGCCGGACGGCGTTGGCGAGGGCCGGCGGGAGCGGGTTCGTCGGCACCTCGCCGATGGACTTCGCGCCGAAGGGCCCGGACGGTTCGTGGGTCTCGACCAGGATCGTCTCCATCGGCGGCTGCTCGGTCGCCCGCGGCATCCCGTATTCGTCGAAGTCGGTCACCTGCGGCCGGCCGTCCGCGTCGAAGTCGAGGAGGTCACGCGTCGCGTACTCGAGGGACATGTGCTGGGCGCCCTCGACCTGCCCTTCGGCCTCGCCGGGGTCGATCGCGCGGCCGCAGTCGATCGCGAGGACGAGCTGGTTGATCTCGTACTCGCCGGTGCGATCGTCGACCGTGACGTCGACGAACTGCGCGCCGTAGGGCGCGGGCGACTCGTCGGTGCAGAAGCTCCCCTGCCCCATGACGTGCTCGCGCTCGTCCTCGCCGTAGATGGACTCGTACCCGATCTCCTCGAGCGTGACGCTCTCGCCGGTCTCGACGCTTCGGACCTCGCCGTCCCGCGTTTCGAGGTTCTCGGCCGGTTCGTCGAGGAGCTTGGCGCCCCAGTAGCGGAGCCGTTCCTCCGCTTCCTCGGCCGCTTCCTTCACCGCGTTGCCGCTGATGTAGGTCGTCGAGGAGGCGTAGGCGCCGTAATCGTGCGGCGTCGTGTCGGTGTCGGCGGCCTCCACCACGATGTCCTCGAGGTCACACCCCAGGGTCTCGGCCGCGATGCGGGCCATCGCCGACTCGGCACCGGCCCCGATGTCGACGGCGCCCGTCTGGAGGACGAACGAGCCGTCTTCGTTCATCTTGATCTGCGCCGCGGCGAGTTCGTCGCCGGCGACGCCGCTGCCCTGCTTCGTCAGGGCCATGCCGATCCCGCGGTGGC
>JBLGCL010000002.1:0-46789 GCA_047617305.1 Natronomonas sp. | reverse complement strand
CAGCATCCACCTCAGCGAGCGCTACAAGCAGGAACTCTCCCGCCACGGCTCGGTCTGGGAAGCCATGGAGACCACCACGACCGGCACCGGCGGCGCGCTCGTCGGGGGGTTCGCCACCACGGTGGCCGCCTTCGCGACGCTCGCGCTGGCCACCTCGCCCGGCCTCCAGCAGTTCGGGATCCTGATCGCCCTGGCGCTGGTGTACGCGTTCGTCAGCAGCCTCCTGTTGCTCCCGAGCCTGCTGGCGGTCTGGACGCGCTACTTCGGCCCGGCCGACGTGTCCTTCGAATCCCGAACGCCGGTCGGAACGCCGACCCCGACCGCCGACGACGACTGATCCGGTTCCCGTCCCCACCGCCGCCGGCCGATCGATCCCGGCACCGACTTCCCCAGTCCCGGGTTCTATCGTCCTCCCGATCCACCCCACCACTATGACAGGGACGGCCGAGGTTCGACTGGAACACAACACCGCCGGCGAGGTCGAGGCGTACCTGGAGACGGACGACCGGATCCTGCTCCCGGTCGGGAGCGTCGAGCAACACGGCGACCACCTCCCGCTCGGGACCGACTCGTTCGTCGCCCGGGAACTGGCGCTGTCGGCCGCCGAGGAACTCGACGTGCTCGTCGCGTCGCAACTGTGGTACGGCTGGTCGCCACACCACATGGCCCGTGGGGGCACCGTCAGCGTCGACAGCGACGTGCTGGGAGACCTGGCGTTCGAGGTGGTCGAATCCCTGAGCGAGCACGGGTTCCGGAACGTCGTCTTCGTCAACGGCCACCGGGTCGTGAACGTGCCCTGGCTCCAGCTCGCCGCCGAGCGGTGTCAGCGCGAACTCGAGGTCACCGTCGAGATCTTCGATCCCGCCCATATGCAAAAGGAGGTCGTCGACGACCTCGACGTCGGCACGATCGGCCACGGGGACCCGCTGGAAACCTCGCACCTCCTGTACCTCATGCCCGACGCGGTCGACCTCGACGCGGCCGTCGACTACGAACCGGACGAGGGTGAACTGCACCACGTCGATCCGAGCGACGGCCGGGACACGCTCGCGTACGTGCCCGGCACCGTCGAGGAGATGGAGGATCTGGTTGAGAAGTCCGGTGGCACGAAAGGCAACCCCTCCGAATCCTCCGAGGACGTCGGCCGACGGCTCCACGAGCACCTAGTGGATCGGCTCGTGACGGTGCTCAACGGGATGGCGAACGAGGACTAGCCCTCCTGAGTCCCGCGTTCAGTCCTCGTCCTCCCAGTACGGAACGTCGTCGTCGATCCGGTAGTACCCGTGCAGCGACCGCTCCTCGCGACCCCCCGGCGGCGCGCCGACGAACACGCCCAGCTCCTCCGAGTCGGGGTAGACTGTCACGTCCGGCTCGTTCATCGTCGAGACCGCCAGATACCGCAGATAGTCGTCGCCGTCGTTGATCACCCGATGCCCACCCGCTTCGTTCGCCGGGAGCGGGACGTAGTCGCCCTCCCGGAGCTCGTACTCGTCCCCGCCGAGACGGAGGGTTCCGGTCCCCGACAGCACGTAGAGCGCCTCCTCGTTTGCGGTGTGGTAGTGATACGGCCACGAACGGGTGCCGGCCGGCAACTCGTAGAGGCTTGCCCCCAGTTGCTCGCTGCCGGCGGCCTCGCCGAGTTGCTTCCGTCGGAAGTTCGTCTCCCCGCGCTCGCGGTCCGTCCAGTCCAGTTCCGACTCGTTAACGGGTTCCATGCCTGGGAGCGAAGGCATTCGTTTGGATAATTCTTGCCGGAACCGTCACCCCGCCTGCGTCGTCATTGCTGGCACCAGTTACCGTCTCGCATCCGCCGTCACTCCCCGAGTTCGTCGCGAGCCATCCTCTCGATTCGATCGAGCCCCGTCTCCAGGCGCTCCATGCTGTTGGCGAAGCTGATCCGGACCCGACCCCGTCCTGCGTCGCCGAACCCCTCGCCCGGGGCGACCACGACGCCGTACTGCTTCAGGAGTCGCTCGGCGACCGCCATCGACGTGCCATCCAGGGTGCTCACGTCCACGAACGCGTAGAACGCCCCCTCCGGCCGCGGGCAGGACAGCCCGGGCATCCCGTCGATCCGGTCGACGACGAGGTCGCGGCGGTCGTGGAAGGCCTCACGCATCGCCTCGATCGGCTCCCGCGGCCCGGTCAGCGCGGCGATGGCGGCGTGCTGGGCCACGCTGGAGGCACAGGCGGTCGTCGACTCGTGGATCTTGGTCACGTGATCGATGACCGTCTCGGGGCCCGCGAGCCAGCCGAGTCGCCAGCCGGTCATCGCGTACTCCTTCGAGCAGGTGCCGACCGTCAGGACCCGTTCCGGGCGGTCGACCAGCCCGGCGATGCCGCGGTACTCGCCCTCGTAGGTGAGCGCGGCGTAGGACTCGTCGGCGACGACGTAGGCGTCGTGCGCCGCCGCGGCGTCGACCACCTCGCGGACGGCGTCGGTGTCGAAGACGCGGCCGGTGGGATTGGAGGGCGAGTTCAGGACGACCAGTGCCGTGTCCTCCGAGAGCGCCTGGATCACGCGTTCGGGGTCGAGGTCGAACCCGTCGGCCTCGGGCATCGGGACCTTGACCGGACGGGCGTCCGCGAGTCGCGCCTGCTGGACGTAGTTCGGCCAGGCCGGCGTCGGGACGAGCACCTCCTCGTCGGGGCTCACGACCGCCAGCATCGCCAGGTGCAGGGCTTCCATTCCACCGGTCGTCACCGTGATCGCGTCCGGATCGACGTCGACGCCCCGGTCCATCTGCAGGCGATCGGCGATGGCCTGCCGGAGTTCCGGTAACCCCGCGTTCGACGTGTAGTGGGTCGCGCCGCCGCGGGCCGCCTCGAACGCCGCCTCCGTGATGTGTTCGGGCGTGTCGAAGTCGGGTTCCCCCACCTCCAGGCGGACGAGGTCCTCGTCGATGCTCTCCTCGGCCATGTCGTACATCACGCGGATCTTCGATCGGTCCACCGACGCGACGCGGTCGGTGACGGGAATCGCCATACGAAGCATACTCGCCCCGGCGAGCAAATAGGTTCGTGCACCGGCGGGATCGTCCGGTCTGTCGCCGCGACGAACCTTGGGCGAGTTAGTCCCCGAAGTCCAGTTCCACCTGGAGGTCGACCGCCGTCGCCCCGTCGGGAGTCGCAATCAGGGGGTTGACGTCCAGTTCCTCGATCTCGGGCACTTTCTGGGCGAGTGCCGACACCCGGACGATCGCGTCCGCCATGGCGTCCTCGTCGACCGCCGGAGTCCCCCGGGCACCTCGGAGGAGCGGCGCAGCCTCGATCGAATCGAGCATCTCGCCCGCGATCCGACGGTCGACCGGGGCCAACTCGAAGGTCACGTCCTCGACGTGTTCGACGAACACGCCCCCGAGACCGAAGGCGACGAGCGGCCCGAACGAGGACGCCGACACGCCGAGGACGGTCTCGACGCCCCGATCGGTCGGCGCAACTGCCTGAACGAGAACGCCGTCGACACGCGCGTCGGGGTTGGCCGTCGTGACGGCATCCACGATGGCGTCGTACTCCTCGACTGCGTCCTCCGGCGGGATGCCGACCCGGACCCCGCCGACGTCGGCCTTGTGGGCGACGTCCGGGCTCGCGACCTTCAGGACGAGGTCCGCGTCGATTCGCTCGGCGATCTCCCCGGCCGCCGTCGGCGAGTCCGCCAGCCCCCACTCCGGCACGTCGATGCCGACGGCCGAAAGCAGGGACAGCGATTCGACGCCGAGGCGCGTCCGGTCCCGCCGTCGCGCGCGGTCAACGACCTCCCGAATCGCCGCCCGATCGACGTCCATGGACGGCTCTCCGACGGCTGGCTCGTCGCGGAGTCGTCCGTGCGTTCGGATCGCCGCCGCGGCAGCAGCGGCGCGTTCGGGCGTCGGATAGTTCGGCACCGAATACTGCCGCAACGCCCGCCTGGTTTTCGCCCCGACGTCGGCGTCCATCAGACAACAGAGGACCGGCGTCTCCCGGGCCTGGGCGTTCCGTCCCGCGATGCCGACCAGGTCGGCGTAGTCCATCACCGGGTGGGGCGTCGTCACCATCAGCCCGAGGTCGACTGCAGGGTCTCCGAGGACCGCGTCGATCGCGGTTCCGAACCGGTCCGGATCCGCGTCCCCCAGGACGTCGACGGGGTTCGCCGCCGCCGCGGCGTCCGGGAGCACGTCGTCGAGCGCGTCGGTCGTCTCCGGGTCGAACGCGGCCAGCGACAGGTCCCGGTCGGCCACCGCGTCGCTGGCCAGGACGCCGGGGCCGCCGGCGTTGGTGACGATCCCGACGCCGGTGCCGTCTTCCGCCGTGGTGTGCTCGCCTTTGTCCGTCGTCCCATGGCCTCGCAGGGCCGCGGCGTAGTCCAGCAACCGTTCCGTGGATTCCGCGCGGACGACCCCAGCCCGATCGAATGCGGCGTTCACGGCGACCTCCCGGTCGGTCAGGGATCCGGTGTGGGACGCGGCCGCCTCGGCCCCCGCCGACGTGCGCCCGGACTTGAGCACCACGACCGGGGTCGACCGGGTCACCGAGCGGGCGACCTCCACGAACCGCTCCCCGTCGGCGACGTCCTCGAGGTACGCAGCGATCACGTCGGTCGCGGGGTCGGCGTCGAGGTACCGGAGCAGGTCGGTCTCGTCGAGGACCGCCTTGTTCCCGATCGAAACGACGTGTCGGAACCCGAGGCCCCGGTCGACGCCCGTGGCGATCGCTGCGGTGATGAACGCGCCCGACTGGCTGAGCAGGGAGACGCCCCCGCGGGGCGGGTGCCGGGGACTGAAACTCGCGTTCAACCCCGACGCGGTGCTCATCACGCCCATCGAGTTCGGCCCGATCAGGTTCAGGTCGTGGGCGTTCGCGATCCGACGGAGGCGACGGGCGTGTTCCGCTCCGGCAGCCCCCGCCTCCTCGAACCCGGCCGAGACCACGACCACGTTCTCGATGCCGGTTTCGCCCGCGATTTCGACCGCTTCGAGGGCGGCGTCCCGCGGGACGGCGACGACCGCCAGATCGACGTCTTCGACCTCCGCCAACGAATCCGGAGTTGGCCGCCCGAACACCCCGTCGGTGCGGGGATTGACCGGCACGACCGTTCCGGGGTAGTGTTCGAGGTTCGCCATCAGCGCCCGCCCGATGGTTCCCTCGCGTTCGGTCGCGCCGACTACCGCGACCCGGTCCGGGGCGAACAGTCCGGAGAGGTCGCGCCCGGTCGCCGGTGCTGGAGGGGGCTCGACCGCCCGGGCGGGATCGATGGCGGTCACGTCGGCGACTCTTCCCGACGAGGTCCCGGAGTGACCGCCGTCGGACGTCGAACCGTCCCCGACAACGGGGCCCGGCAATTGGACGGCTCCGAGACCCTGGGACGCCGACAGGGCCGCGAGTCGGGGATCGAGCAACGGGACGACCACGTCGTCGGCCCCGGTACTGACGGACGGGATGCCGGCCGCCTCGAAGGGATCCCCGGATCCGTCGAGGATCAGGTGTTCGGCGCCGTCGTCGAGGGCGTAGGCGACGACCTGTCGTGCCAGTTCGGGCGGGACTTCGTCTTCGGCCGATTCCGCCGTGACGATCCGGACCCGTCGCCTCCCGCCGTCGCCTCGCCGGATCCAGGCTGCCCCGGCGATCGTCCCGTCGACGGCGGCCGACACCACGAGGTCGTCGGGGCCGACCAGCGACGGCTCGAGGCCCTGAAGGTCACGGCCCGCATCGAGTGGCGGATCGTGCTCCCGCAGGTCGATCGCCGTCCCGTCCTCGGCCACGAAGCGCGGACAGCGAGGCGGACAGGTCGGCGTCCCCTCGCAATGGATCGGGTTCCACCCGCTGCCCACCGAAGGATCGGTCATCGTCCGGTGTAGGGCGCTCGCAGGGGTATTATTCTACCGCCACATATTCGGGGTTTAAAAATCGAAATTGATCGATCGGCGGTTCGCCGTCGAACGCCGACGCCGCCCTCGAAGCGACGTCGCCCCTGCACCTAAATTCGGGCGTCGAAAACGCGAGAAGGAACGAACCGCGATCGCCCCGGTCGAAACCGCGGGCGATCGCCTCAGAACAGGCCGGAGATGTCCCCGTCGGCGTCGATGTCCATGTCCGCCGCGGCGGGGCGGGCGGGGAGGCCGGGCATCGTCATGACGTCACCGGTGAGCGCGACGACGAAGCCGGCGCCGGCCGAGGGGTAGAGTTCACGAACGTCGAGTTCCCAGCCTTCCGGGACGCCCTTCTCCGAGGCGTCGTCGGACAGCGAGTGGAACGTCTTCGACATGACGACCGGGACGTCGTCCAGGCCCATCTCCTCGAGTTGCTCGATGTCCTCCTCGGCGCTGCCGACGTAGTTGACGCCGTCGGCGCCGTAGATGTTCTTCGCGACGGCCTCCATCTTCTCCTTGAGGGTGTCCTCGAGGTCGTAGAGCGGCTCGAAGTCGGCGTCGTCGTTCTCGACCGCGTCGACGATCTCCTCGGCGAGGTCGACGCCGCCCTCGCCGCCCTCCTCGAAGACGGTGGAGACGGCGGCGCGGACGCCCATCTCCTCCTCGTAGTGCTCGAGGACGGCCTCGATCTCGGCGTCGGTGTCCTGCGGGAACCGGTTGATCGCGACGACGACGGGGACGCCGAACTGCTGGAGGTTCTTGACGTGCTGGTCGAGGTTCTCCAGCCCGGCCTTCACGGCCTCGACGTCTTCGTCCTCGAGTTCCTCCTTCTCGAAGGGCCACATGTCCTTGCCGTGGTACTTGAGCGCCCGGACGGAGCCGACGATGACCGTCGCGTCGGGGCTGACGTCGCCAAGCTGGGCCACGACGTCGTAGAACTTCTCGCCGCCGAGGTCGGAGCCGAAACCGGCCTCGGTGATCAGGTAGTCGCCCATCTTCAGGCCGACCTTGTCGGCGATGAGCGAGTTGGTGCCGTGCGCGATGTTCGCGAAGGGACCGCCGTGGACGAGCGCGGGCGTGCCCTCGATGGTCTGGACGAGGTTCGGTCGGAGCGCGTCACGCAGGAGGATAGCGGTCGGGCCGTCGGCCTCGATGTCGCCAGCGGTGACCGGTTCGCCGTCCTCGTCGTAGGCAACGATGATGCGGCCGATGCGTTCCTTGAGGTCCTCCAGGCTATCGGCCAGACAGAGGATGGCCATCAGTTCGGAGGCGGCCGTGAGCAGGTGGCCGTCCTCGCGGGTGACCCCGCTGGACTCGCCGACGCCCACGACGGTGTGCCGGAGCGCGCGGTCGTTCATGTCGACGGCGCGCTCCCACTGGACGTTCTTCGTGTCGATGTTCAGCTCGTTGCCCTTCGAGATGTGGGCGTCGAGCATCGCGGAGATGAGGTTGTGGGCGGCCGTCAGGGCGTGGATGTCGCCCGTGAAGTGGAGGTTGATGTCCTCCATCGGCAGGACCTGCGACCAGCCGCCGCCGGCCGCGCCGCCCTTGATCCCGAAGACCGGCCCCAGCGAGGGCTCCCGGATGGCGATCATCGTGTCCTTACCGATCCGGTTGAACGCCTGGCCGAGGCCGACGGTCGTGACCGTCTTGCCCTCGCCCAGCGGCGTCGGGGTCATCCCCGTGACGAGGACGAGGTTGCCGTCCTCCGCGTCGCCCTCGACGAGCTCGTCGATCTTCTCCTGGGTCAGCTTGGCCTTGTAATCGCCGTACAGCTCGAGGTCGTCCTTGTCCACGCCGAACGGCTCGGTGATCTCCCAGATGGGCTGTTTCTCTACCGATTGTGCGATCTCGTAGTCAGTCTCGGGTTCAGAGGACATTTCACCGTGTGAGTACCTCCTTTCCCCTCATTAATCTACTCATCTTGACTGATAGAAACGACGGCAGGAGAGCGAGGTGCGACCGCTCGTCCGGCGGAACTCGTCCGGACGAACCCGGACGAACGATGCACAGAACCGGTGTCTAAGGGGCACAAATCCGCCCGTTTGAGGCGTCCCGACCGCTCCGTTTGGTTGCGCCCCGTGGGTCCCGAGGCCGACCTCGCCCGTCCGATTCCCGGGCGTCAAGGTGTCCAATCATATTGATATTTACCGGCAACGGAAGGTCGGGTGCCAGTTCCCCAGAAGGTCCGGGGTCCCCCGGGCGTGGCGCGTCGGCCGAGGGGAACCCTTCCGATCCGGACTCCGGACGTCGAAGTCGGCGCGTCGGAACCGGCCGGAGGGACCACCGTTGCATTAATTACGCCCCGTTACGGGACTGTTCGATACGGTTGCGCGTCGATGCCCGCACGGTTCGGATCGCGGTCCTCGTGACGGTCGTCGTATTCGCCCTCCCGTCCGCCGGCGGGTTCGTCGCCCATTACGACAGCACCCACGGCGCCGACGTTACCACCCCATCCGGTGACGTCGACGGGTCGGACGTCACCCGAACCACCCGTCGGTCGCCGGAGCACCTCGCGTACGTGATCGACGCGGCGGGCCCGGCCCAACTGACGGTCGTCAACCGAACAACGGGAACGACGGTCTTCAAAACGACCGACCACGAAGTCTATCACGACGTCGATCCGTCCCCTGCCGGCGAGACCACGCTCATGTACGTCGCGAGTGACGTTCGTGGCGAGGCCGTCTGTCCCGAGCCTCTGGCGACTCCGTGCACCCACAACGTCATCGAGCGAATCAACTATTCGACGGGCGAGACCGAACAACTGTACGGCCGGTTTCTCAACTACAGCGGTTCGTCACAGACGCACGACGTGGCCCGAATCTCGTCCACGGAGTACCTCGTCGGCGACATCAAGTTCGACCGGATCTTCGTGGTGAACGTCGAGACGGACGCCATCGAGTGGACCTGGAACGTTTCCTCGGCGTACGACCGCTCGACGGGCGGGCAGCCGGGCGACTGGACCCACCTGAACGACGTCGAGGTCCTCGACGAGGACCTGTACATGGTGAACCTGCGCAACCAGGACCAGGTGGTGTTCGTCCACCGGGACCGGGGGCTCCTCGAGAACTGGACGCTCGGCACGGACGACGACTACGAGACGCTCTACGAACCCCACAACCCGGACTACATTCCGGCGGAGAACGGCGGGCCGGCGATCCTGATCGCCGACAGCGAGAACGACCGCGTCGTCGAGTACCAGCGCCGGAACGGGTCGTGGGAGCGCACCTGGAAGTGGACCGACGAGACGCTGCAGTGGCCCCGTGACGCCGACCGGTTGCCGAACAACAACACCCTGATCGCCGACACCCACGGAACCCGCATCCTGGAGGTGCGGCCCAACGGGAGCGTCGCCAGGGTCCGGGAGGTTCCGCGCGGCGTCTACGACGTCGAACTGCTCTCGACGGGCCCCGAAAGTGCCGGCGGGAACAGCATGGCTCGAATCCGCGGGGCGACGAACGACAGCGACGTCAGTTCGGTCCGGGGGCTCGACAGGGTGCAGAAGGCGTTCCTCGACCGCTTCCCACCGCTCGTCCTCCACGGGTTCCTGTTCGTCCTCCCGACCTGGGTGTCGCCGACGGCGGGCGCCCTGCTCCTCGTGGACGTCGCGGTCGTCGTCCTCTGGATCGTCGGGGAGGGCGTCCGGTTCGGCCTCGTCCGGTATCGCGCGGAGTAGCGGCGTCGCGCGCGACCGACGTGTACTGGCGGTCGACGGTTTCCGGAATCAAAACGCCGATTCCGCTGCACCTCGTCAGCCCAACCCGTATGACCGACACCGATCCGCTCGACGGCGACACGGCCGTGATCACGGGTGCAAGCTCCGGCATCGGCGCGGAAACGGCACGCCTGCTCGCCGCCGACGGCGCGAACGTCGTCCTGGCGGCCCGTCGCGAAGGACGCCTGGAGGAACTGGTCGACGAGCTCGAAGGCGCCCACGGCGTCGACGCGGTCGCCGTCCCGACGAACGTCCGGGAGGAGGCCGCGGTCGAGGCGCTGATCGACGAGACGGTCGACACGTTCGGCGGCCTCGACGTGCTCGTCAACAACGCCGGGCTGGCCCGCGGCAGCGACGTCGCGGAGCTGAGCACCGAGGACTACCGGACGATGATGGAGACGAACGTGGACGGCACCGTCTTCGCGACCCGTGCGGCGATCCCGCACCTGGTCGAGAGCGAGGGCCACCTGGTGTTCTTGGGGAGTTTCGCCGGGCAATACCCCCGTCCCTTCAACCCCGTCTACGCGGCGACGAAGTGGGCCGTCCGGGGGTTCGCCCTGTCGATGGAGGCCAGCCTCGGGCCGGAGGGGGTCGCGGTGACCGTCGTCAACCCCTCGGAGGTCCGGACCGAGTTCGGCAGCGAACTCGGCGAGGCGTTCGAGGACCGGTTCGACCCCGGCGAGGTGACCGAACCCGAGGAGGTCGCCGAGGCGATTCGGTTTGCCGTGCGCCAGGACGGGTCCACGATGAGCGAGATCGACGTCTATCGGCGGGACAAGCTCGAGTTCTTCTGAGGACGAGTCCGGGCGGCCTCTTCGATCGGTCGACTCGATGGCGGCATCGGCTCACCCGACGATGGGTGGCGTCGATTCATTCGACGAGTTGGCTCACCATGTCCGACACGCGATCGATCTCGTCCCGGTTGACGCCGTGGCCCAGCGCCGAATAGAGGCGCGTGGTCACGTCGCCGTTCAGTTCCTCGAAGATCGCGGCCGACTCGCGTACTCGTTCCTCGGCGATGTGGGGGTCCGAGTCGCTACACCCGAGGAAGACGGGCGTCCCCTCGAGGTCGCCGTCGTAGTCGTCCGGATCGACGGTTTCGCCGATCAGGCCGCCACTCAGGACGGCCAGGCCCCCGTACCGGGCTGGATTCCGCGCGACGTACTCGGCGGCGAGACAGGCGCCCTGGGAGAACCCGAGCACCAGGACACGATCCGTCGGGACGCCGGCCTCGTTGGCGTCCCCTATCGCGTCCCCGATGGCCCGCAATCCGGACGACCGGCCGGGTTCGTTCGACTCGACGGGGGCGGTGAACGGGTTCGGGTACCAGGCGTCCCCGGCCGCCTGGGGCGCGAGGTGGGCGACGCCGTCCGCGTCGAACGCCTCGGCCATCCCGAGGATGCTCCGGGCGGTGGCCCCACGGCCGTGGACGAGGACGACCGCGGCCTGTGCGTCCTCCAGCGGGGCGCCGGTCCGCACGAGCGGTTGGCCTTGATGGGGACCGTCCTCTGGGTGGGCCATCGGTGTCAGTTGGCCGTCGGCGGGGTCGACAGTTCGGGGAGGCTCGCCTCGATCTCCGCGCGCCGGTCCTCGAGCCACTCCGGCAGGACCAGCCGCTCCCCGAGTTCGTCGAGTGGTTCGTCGACCGTGTAGCCCGGCGACTCCGTGGCGAACTCGAAGAGGACGCCGCCACGGGTGCGGACGTACACCGACTCGAACCACTTGCGGTCGATGATCTCCGTCGGACGGAGGCCCTGGGCCTGCAGAACCTCGCGCCAGTCGGCCTGGTCGGCCTGGGTCACCTGGAACGCGACGTGGTGGACGGTTCCGGCGCCGGGCTGGCCGCGTGGCGCCTGTGGGTCCTCGCGGAGGTCGACGGCGTATCCGAGGTCGCCCGCGGACTCGTAGCGCGTGCGGTCGCCCTCGCTGGCGGTTTCCTCCAAGCCCATCTCGCGGAGGAGCGGCGCCGTCGAGTCGGCGCTGTCCAGCGAGAGCGTGACGCCGAAGAACCCGCGGATCGCGTGGGCTTTCGGGACGGGACCCTCGTGCGGGTTTCCTGCGGGGGCGTCGGTTCGTGCGACGAGTTCGAGGGGCAGGCCGTCGGGGTCCTGGAACGGGAGGACGGCGTCGCCGAAACGTTCCGTTGGTTCGTCGAGGTCGACGCCCACGTCGGTCAGGCGCTCGCGCCAGTACTCGATCGAGCCGTCCGGGATCAGGAACTGGACCGTTCTCGCCTGGCCGGTCCCGACCTGCCCCGGTCGGGCGTTCGGGTACGGGAAGTACGTCATGCTCGTCCCCGGCGATCCCTCGTAATCGCCGTAGAAGAGGTGATACACCGACGTGTCGTCCTGGTTCACGCTCCGTTTGACGAGGCGGAGGCCGAGCGCCTCCGTGTAGAACGCCAGGTTCTCGCTCGGGTCGCTCCCGATGGCGGTGACGTGGTGGATTCCGGGAATGTCTGTAGGCACGGGGAGAGAGAAGTGACGGTTTCGAATAACCTTGTCGGCGGAGGTGGTAGTGGGTTCTTTGACCCAACTTTGAGACCTCGACAGCGTATTCTTCGGCTAACTCCACGACATCGTAGACGTGAATCCCAGATTTGAACCACAGCACACGGTCATCCATTCCCTCGAAGTCCGCGGACGAGTAATCCAATCGCTCGGAGACAGCGACGGTGAGGTTCTCGCGGTCGGCGTCCCGTAGCTTCGACAGCTTCTCATCCAGATATTCGGGCGTCCAGAAGCCGACGATCTCGAATAGTACCCGCCGTCCATCCGGGTGTTCGATAGCGAAATCGGGAAGCATCACCTCCGCTCCCAGGTCCAGCACGTCGTCCTCTCGAACGAGTTCCCAGTCCGTGTTCGCCCGTTCCCACTTCTGAGCAAGCGTCCGTTCCACGTCAGAGTCGAAGTCGCCCTGTGCCGAATAGTGCGAGGAGAGCCCATCGGTATGGTCGAGTTCGAACGAGAGCGTCTGGCTGGGTGACCCACTCTCGTCGTCAAGAATGTCGGCGTCCATCTCCCAGCGGTCACACAACGGCAACGCAGGCAGAAAGTTCGCCATCCGAATCCCGTACTTCCGTGACTGAGAGAAGAGGGATACCGCCCCGTCCAGTATGGCTTCGTACCCATCAGCAACGTCCGTACTCGCCACCCGATTTCCGTCGGTGTCGATCGGATAGATGCGGTGCATCAAGCCGAACAGCTTCACGTAGCTGAACACCGTCGCAAACGAGTCCCAGACCCGTATTCGCATCTCCGTCGCATCGAAGAGGACAGCCTGTGCCAGAGCCAGATTGTAGCGGGTGAGTAGCCAGTCGACCGTGATCGTGTCCTCGGCGTAGGATTCCTCGCTATCGCCCGTCAATCGAGTCGTGGTTGTTGATTCGTCCGACCCCTCGTATTCATCGGAAACGCGGTGTCCGAACCGAACGAGTCGCTTGTTCTCCTCCAAGTCGGCGTACATCCCACGATAGCACTCTTCGAGTGAGATTCCCAATCGGTCGGCAACGGCGCTGTACACCTCCAGCTTCTGCGTGTCCTCGCCCAGCGTCGGTTGGCGGACAATCGGATAGGAGTCGTTCGCCTTCTCGAACAACCGCTGCCGAATCTCCCGTGGCTCGACTGGCGCAACCGTCTCGAACTCGTACTCGTCTTTCAGCAGTTTCGCCAGCCCTTGCACGATTTTGTAATCCGTATCTGCGATGGTGAGTTGGTCGATCGTCCCCTCCAGTTCGCCCTTCGGTTCGCCGAGATGCGCCTCGAATATCCGGATGAGTTCCTCGGCGGTGTCTCGATACCGTTGCTCGTCGGTGTCGATGAACAACGGGGTGATGGTATCCTCGGACGTGCGTGAGCGTGCGAGGTCAGCTGTCAGCACTCGAACTCACCCCCTGCCGTCGCCGTTCGGAGACGTAGGTTTCCATCGTGTCCTCGGTGATAATCTCGTAGAGACGGGCTGGGTGGCGGTCGTCCGTCGGCCGGAGAATCCGTCCCAATCGCTGGGCGTACTGCCGTTTCGACGCACTCCCCGAGAGGATAATGCCGACATTCGCAGCGGGAACGTCAATCCCTTCGTCCAGCACTTGTGAGGTCACGAGCATCGAATACTCTCCCGCCCGAAATCGCTCCAGAACCTCGGTGCGTTCGTCCGTCTCGGTCTGATGTGTGATACAGGGGACGACGAACTCCTGGGAGATCTCGTATGCGAACTCGTTATTCGCCGTGAAGATGATGGCGCGGTCGTCGTAGTGTCGTTTCAGGAGGTTGTCGAGCGTGTCGAGTTTCTTCTCAGCTGTACGGGCGATCGTCTCTGCTCGCTGCTTGGCGATGAGCGCCCGTCTCCCCTGGGGGTCGTACGACGTTCGTTTGAGGAACTCCTGATACCCGCGTTCTTTCCAGAGATCGAACTCGTGGCTATCCACGTAATCACGGTACAGCTGGTACTCTGTATCGTACTCCGTCCGCTCTTCGTCGGTGAGTTCGACCTGGAGGTGAATCGTCTCGTACTCGCTGAGATACTCGCCAGCAAGCTCGTCAACCGCCTCTCGATAGACAACTGTCCCGAGCAAGTCCTCGAGTTCGTCGTGCTTGCCGTCAGCCCGTTCGTAGGTTGCGGTCAGTCCGAGTCGGTACGGGGCAATCGACATCTCGGGGATTTGCCGGTAGGTTGGGGCTGGCAAGTGGTGGACTTCGTCCACGACGAGCAACCCGAACTGGTCGCCGTATTCGTTGATGTAGCGGTAGGCAGAATCGTATGTCGTTACCGTGATGTCCGTCACGTCGTGACCTCCCCCGCCAAGGACGCCGACGCCATCCGGGAGTTGGTCACCGAACGCGTTGGTGAGGGTAGCGTGCCACTGGTTCATCAGGTCGATGGTCGGAACGACAACGAGCGTACTCACGCCTGCGTCAGCGATGGCTTGGACGGCGAGAAACGTCTTCCCGCTCCCGGTCGGAAGAACGACGCTTCCCCGACGGTCGTTGTCTCGCCAGGCGGAGAGCGCTTCCCGCTGGTAGTCTCGTGGTTCGATAGCGACAGACGGCGTGAGATGGAACTCCGAATAGGCACGGGCGTCGTCGTTCAACTCATCCACAGTCGCTGTGGATTCGTGGAGGGTCGCCTGTCCGTCAGTCCTGTTCGCCCACTCTCGGATGTCACGGTAGTGCTGAGCCCGTGCCCGATACTCGTCAACGCGGTCGTCCCATTCGGCGTGCGGAACGGTATCAGGTGCGTCCTCGAGGAGCAGCGTGCCGTCATCGAACGAGAGACGCATTCGACTCTCTCTATGCAGGTGAGATACTTGTCCTTGCTGGGGTAGACACTCCGACGAGCGTATCATAGAAAGCTTCGCACGCTTTGTCCATCCAAGTCTTGTCAAGACCCGCGTGCAAGATACACGGCGCGAATCTCGCATAGAATCGTTTCCAGAAGTAGATAGCTCGCAGGGCTCAGTGCAGAGGGTTAGCTACTCCCGGATTCGCCGGCTAAAATTCAGAGATACAACTTTCACACTCGTCCAAATCATTAAACAAATCGGGTTTCCCACACAGAACATGGACGACGACGAGTCAAAGCCGGCTCAGCAGTCAAATTGGAAACGATGGACCGGCGAGACAGGACCGTTCTATCGTGCCTGTGCCGTCGTTCCGTTCGACCCACTTTCGGATGGGTCCGACAGGTCTCCGGGGCAGAAGACGGAAATAGAGGTAACCTCCGGAATCACCCGCGTAGTCCTCCGCAACCTTCCTGTCGTCCTACTGGCTGTGTTGACAGTCTATGTTCCGACAGTCGCTTACGGGTTCATCGAGGAGGGGCGACTGTCGGTTTCCATCGGAACGCCGGACGTGGCAACGATCGGGCTACTCATCCCCGGTGCCCTGATCGCCGGGGTCTGGCTGTATCTCATCTACCGTATCGTCACGAACCCCCTATACGGAACGTCGCTTCACCGGAGCACGGTGTTCTTCGGAACGGCCCTCCCACTGGGAATCGGTACCGTGTACACGCTGTACGATGTATTACTGGTGTCCGGGTCGACGGGGAAACCGGCGGTGACGGTTCAAGCCGGGTATTTCCTGTTCGTTCTCGTCGCCGGGCATCTGGTGTACGACGGGTTGGTGCTCAAAACGGAGCACCTGTTCAGTCAGTTGAGGGACACGACCGTCGTCAAGCGGGAGGCGTACGACGAATTCTATCGGGAGATGACCGAGACGCTCGGGGACTCCTACGAGGTTGGTCCCGTCGAGCTCCCGCAGTCGGTCGTGTTTGCACTGGTGGTCGCGCTCGGTCCCCTCCTGTTGCCGTTCACGTTCACGTCGTTTCCGCTGTGGGAGGCAATCGGCTACGTGGCGTACAATCTCGTGACGCTATTCGTCATCGCCGTGTTCTACGACGTGTTCGTGTTGATCTACTACTTCGTAGAGCTCCTCCGGCGGGACATCCTCCAGTATCAGCCGTTCCATCCGGACGAACACGGGGGGTTTCGTGATCTGGGCCGGTTCTCGATGCGGGTGAACGCGATCCTGTTCGTCGCGGGCATGTACGTCGCGTACCGGTTCTACGCAGAGGGGGTCGTCCGGCTCTCAGAGACCGCCGTCTCGTCACCGGTCGCCGCCCTCACGTGGGTGGCATTCTATGTCGGGCCGCTCATTGGATACGTCGCCTTGACCGCGTTCTGGCTGTATCACTCCTTTCTTCGAATCCATCGAAAAATGAAGAAGGGAAAACAACAACAGATCGAACAGAACCAGCGTAAAGACCAGGAACCCGACCAACCGCACTCGCACGAGTTCACGGATACGCAGACGCACGCAGAGCCGTGGCAGTCGCTACAGGGTGCACCGACATGGCCAATCAAACGGCAGAGCCTGGTCGGCGTCGTTGTTATCGACACGATACCCATCGTGGCGTCGTTCGTTTTGTGAGGCAAACCGGTGGCTTCCAGTTACTATCGACCGTTCAAGTAGGTCATAGAGTACAGTACATGGTGGTCATCTGGCGGAAAACAGTTGGATAAGACGTACTGAACGTGACTCCATGAGAATCCCGCTGAAATCCCTGGAGTGTGAAGTACGAAATGGAGTCACGCTACTTCGACAGGAGAGCTACGGTGGCAGGTCTGCAGCGATTGAGCGAAGTTCGCTCCTGGTGGGTTGTCGCCCGATCTCGACGGTGTAGTCCCCAACCCAGAACCGAAACTGCTGATGGTCGACATCGAAGTGGAGTCCACAGGAGACATCCGGGTCTGCCTGCTCGTACTCTGACTTGCTCACGGTCTCGCCGTCTTGGAGCGTTTCGAGGAGGTACTCGGCGACGTGTGGACGTTGCTTCATCGCCAGAATGTGGTCGGTCACGACGTGTTTCAGCACCTCCTCACCTGTGCCGTGTCCGTCCCCAACGAGGTAGAACTCGCCGCTGAATTCGTATGATTCGACCACGATAGTGAGTCCGTAGGTGTCGCTCACATCCTGCTATTGGTTGTCGATCGTCTTGAGTGTGTGCTGACGGGGGTCGTTGCTAGATAAGAACAGCGGGACAACCTCATCGAGTCGTATTCGATGGGCGTGGACTAGCCTGACCCTTCGTCGGGCGAGTTGCCTGAAGTCGCATCGGTATAATTCATGATCTCGGCGGGCTCGACACCCAATTTCTTCGCCAGGACGCACACGAACAGTCGCGAGAGCGCCGTTGCATCGGTCGCGGCGAGGACCACCGCGACGAACACGACCCCGGCCAACTCGGACAGCGTAAGCTCCATCGTCATTCGTCCTCGTCCTCTTGGCGGGAGCGATACCTGGCCTGCGTCTCCGCCCACACGGCGACAAGTTCGTGAATCTCGATGCCGGCGACGAGCGCAGCCGTGATGATTGCAGGGATCGTGACGGCCGTCGGATCCGCCCCCTGCAGGATCGTGAACGCAGTGAACAGCAGGATGGCCATCGACAGCAGTATCGACCGGAACAGCTTCCACCGTTTGAGGTTCATGCCTGGGGTAGTCTCGAAGTGGCTGGCGAGCCGGGCGTTGTACTCGACCGTCGATTCGGGGAAGCAGTATTTCGTGGACATGACACGGCGAGGGCCTCGCCCGCGGCGCGAGCGCGGTGCCGGCGTGACCGGATCGAGGCATAGAGTTCCACTCGAAAGAGTGGGGAAGCGAGTGGTCGAAGAGCTGCTCGAAACGCCGTTAGTTGATTTGCGAATGATCTGTGGTCGCGAACCTCCGGCGGAAGAGCTGGAATCCGAGAGTCGCACGGCTGATCGAGTAGAGTGACCGGCCGCCGTCGAACCGGGATCAGTCCGGTGGATCGCCCGTCGCATGGGTTCGATCAGATGGCCAGATGGTCGGTCGCTCCCCGGTTCCAGCCCGGTCAGCCGTGTCACCGCCTTCGTCCCCGGTCGTCGGGGCGTCAACCGCGACGGCCCACGTATAGGAACCCAATACGACACCCGTCGCGACTTCACCGTCCTCGCCCCGGACGTCCACGACGCCACTGGTGGGAACGCCGGCGTCGCTGTACAGCGTCGCCCCATTCGGGCCACGGCCGTCGAGGGCGTCGACGACGTCGTGCTCAACCAGTCGCTTGAGCGTCCGCTGAACGTGGCGTTTCGAGACGTCGGTGCGACTCCCGATCTCGCGAGCGGTCAGTTGCCGGTCGGCCTCGCGGAGGACCTCGACGATGCGCTCCTGCTTGTCCGAGTAGGTCCAGGCCACGCCTGGCACCTGGATGTCAGCGAACCCGGGCGGCATCGCGTCGGTCCTGACGAACACCGTCGCCGTCGAGGAGGGATCCTCTGGATTGCGGGCGTAGCGGCCGGCTGCCTGGGCGGTGTGGTTCTCGCGAACGCTGGCGAGGATTTCAGCGGCGGTCTCTGCGTCCTCGCCGACGAAGTCCCGTCCCTGGGCCCGCTTCAACCCGGTCCCCAAGCACTCCTGACAGCCGTCGCCATCGCAGTGATCGCACTCGGCGTTCGTCGGATCGTCGATGGCGTCCGGATCCGAACGTTCGGGCTCGGCCTCGAGGTCCAGTTCGGCGATGAGGTCCAGGACGTGGTCGTCGCCCGGGTCGATCGAGCCGAGCACGAACCCGACATCCTCGTCGGCGAAGTCGTTGCGACTCTTCTCCTCGCCGTAGTGCATCGTCTCCGGATCGTGGACGCCAGCGTTGGCCATGATCCGCTCCAGCTGGTCCTCGACGCTGTCGGCCGTGATCGCCGTCCGGACGGTGTCACCGCCGTACTCGTCGACGAGTTGCTCGACGACCGCGCGCGTCCCCTGGTAGTCGAAGTACTCGCCGCTCGCGAGCGGCCGCGTCGCGTCGCCGACCTGGACCACCCGAAGACCGCGCTCGTACCGACGCCACAGCTGGCGCTCTTCGGGATCGAGGACCTCGTTGCGCTGGACCCAGGGTACCGTGTTGGCCTGCCACTTCGGCAGGGCGGGATGAGCATCGAGGCCGACGACCGAGCGGGCGGCGTTGAAGTCCGGAACCACTCGGACCGACCGTACCTCGTTGCTCTCGTCGAGGACGACAGTCACCCACTCGCGGTTCCACTCGTCGTCGTCGCGAGCCCTGGCGTCTAGGCGCGGCGGCTCGTAGGGTGACTTACCCACCCGACGCTGGTTCGCGCGCTCCTCGGCATGGAAGATCGCTCGGGCGAGCGCCGGCGCGAGCATGTGGGCGTCGGGCTCCTGGAAGTACCATTCCCGGTCCGGCTCGATCTGCAGGTCGGACTCGAGCGCCTTGCGCTCGTTCGCGGCGTCGTCGCGATAGCCGTCGTAGCGGGTCAGTTGAACGAACGCCTCCCAGGTCTGGACCGTGGCGTCGATGTGCCGGAGGTACGCGCCCACTGCCCGTCGCAACCGATCGGTCGAAAGGTCCTGCAGGAAGTCCGGTTCCTCGTCGATGACGACGTTGTTCGCCATCCGGATGCCCGGTTCATAAGCGAAGTTGTGCGTCGCGATGACGAGCGGCCAGTACTCCCGAGCGCCGTCCGGGCCCTCGCGGTACTTCTCCCACTGGGCGATGGCGTCGCACTCGTCGCCGTCCTCGTGACAGGGCAGGTCGCGACCCTGGTCGTTGTGCTCTTCGAGATGACGATGGGCCGCAGAGAAGTGGACCCCCCGGTCGTCGCACACCTCCTGAAGCCACTCGCTGGCGGGCTGGCCGTCGATCGTGATGGGCTCGTGGTCGCTCTCATCGTCGGCGTCATCGTCCGACTGAGGATCGTAGTCACCCGCCGCGAGGGGGCAAGCCTCGTGACGGGACTCGAGTGCGAGGTACTCGCCGCCGTGTTCCTCGGCGATCTCGAGGGCCTCGTCCCGAGCGTCGCGAGTCTCCAAGAGGTGGACGACGGGTCGACTACCGGTGAGGTCCTCGCGAGCGCCCCATCGCGTCGACGCGACCGTGTGCGTCTTCCCCAGCGAGGTGGGTGCGTCGATCACTCGGTCGTCCTCGTGGCGGAGGACGTCGTGGACCGTCTCCTCGAGGCGGTCGCGCGCCTCGTCGGTCGTCGGCCAGTCGAGACCGCGTTTCTTCGCGGCGCGGCGCCGTTCGCGAGGGTCGAGTGCGTCCAGCTGGCCGAGCGGGAGCGCACCGGTCGGCATCCCGACCCCGCCGGCGCTGGACGGTGTGGTGTCCTGGACGTCGGTGTCGTCGGATCCGTGGGCCTCGGTGGCGTCCGGATCGCCCAACGCAGCTGCGAGGAACGATCCGGAATCGTCGCCGGCGTCGGTCGCCGGCTGGTCCGGTGTGGCCGTTGGCGACAGGTCGTCGACGACGTCGTCCTGGCGGTCTCGATCCGGCGTGGCTTCCTGCTCCGCGACCGCTCGGACCTCGGCGAGCGTGGGGTCCGGCGTCGGTTTGGTTGTGTCCTCGAGGGGCGTGACGTCGAGATCCTCGGCTGGATGGTGCTCGGGGCACAGGCTGTCCGGGTGCGGGTTGACGTTCAATTCGCCGCAGACGGGGCACTGGCGCTCCGGCGGGATCTCGTCGGTCACGCCGACTCACCTCCTTGGCGGCGTTCGCGAGCAACGGCGTGCAGCTTCCCCTGGTTCCAGAGGTCGGTGTCCGGGGCGGTGACCGCTCGAAGGCCTCTCGCTGGTGCCACCGGTCGGCGAGTTCCTTCGTGATCCGACCGGTCCCCGCGCACAGGTTACAGACGTTGTTCGCGGGGTCGTGCATGCACCGACCTTGGGCGTGGCAGATGTCGTCGAGACACTCGATGTGCTCGCCGGTGCCACCACACCGGATGCAGTCTATCCACTCGACGTTGTACCACGACCCCCAGTCGGGGATCAAGGTGACCACCCCCAGTCGTCGAGCGTGGTCTGTCCCTCGACGTCCGGCCGGCGATCGCCGCCATCAGGAACGAAAACGCCCTCGACCGTTTCCTCGCCAGCGGGCGTGTCGTCGACGACGTCGACGGTTTCGCCGTCACCCTGCCAGTGCGGCGCTTCCGAGATGTACTGGACGGTGGCGTCCAATGCAGGGCCGTCGTAGGACCGCCCGCTCATGCCGCCCTACCCCGTTTGCGCCGAAACGTCTCTATTGCATTATACGATTCATCACGCCGCTGAGGGCTGTTACTGTACTTATAAGGCAGAACGCCAGGGATTATGTAATCAAATTTAGTAGTCCCGGGCGGATTCGAACCGCCGTCAGAGGCTCCAAAGGCCTCTATGATTGGCCACTACACCACGGGACTCCGCCGCAGTCGACGATAAGACGGGCGACCTACAATAGCGTTACCGTTCGGGACAGGGGGAGTCGGTGGATACAGGTGCCATCGGTGAGAACGGTCGGCCATCGATGAACGGGAACGACTCGCACACGTCGCGAGGTGCGTCGGCGTGACCGAACGCATCCAGCGGATCGTCGCCGACTGCGCGACGGCACTCGCCGAGTTCACCCCGGGACGATCGGGCAACCTCAGCGTCCGCGCCGGGGAGCGGGTGGCGATCACGCCGACGGGCGTCCCCTACGCGGACCTGACGGCCGTCGACGTCCCGGTGCTCCGGGTCGGGGGCGACCAGATCGCCGGCCGTCTCGATCCCTCGAGCGAGGTGCCGATGCACCTCGCGCTCTACGAGACCTTCGACGTCGGCGCGGTCGCCCACGCCCACGCGCCCTGGGCGACCACGTTCGCGGTCCTCCGGGAACCCATCCCGGCCGTCCACTACGGGCTGGCGCGGGTCGGCGATCACGTGCCCGTCGCCGACTACGCCACCTACGGATCGGAGGACCTCGCGGCCACCGCCGTCGCGGCGATGGAGGACGCCGACGCGTCGGCCTGCCTCCTGGCCAACCACGGCGTCGTCGCGACCGGCGAGACCGCGGACGAAGCGCTCGAAACCCTGGGCGCGGTCGAGTTCGGCGCGCGGATCTACGCGCAGGCCAGCGCGATCGGCGACCCCGTCACGCTCCCGGACGACGAGATGGAGCGCGTCGCCGGGAAGTTCGAGTCCTACGGCCAGGAGGACTGAAACTCCTCCTGGCGGCCAGTTTCGGGGTGCTCCGACCCCGAATTCACGGATCGCCGATCCACGTCACCCTCTCCGACCAGACGACGATCGAGGCGAGAATCCCGGCGAGGAGGAACACGACCCAGTAGAAGAGGGGCCGGCTGGATCCGGTGTCGAGTGGCGTGAACGCCGCGATCGGGAAACTGAGACAGACGGCGAAGAAGGCGGTCGAGAACGCTGTCCGGATCAGGTTTCCCCACGGCACTTCCTCGACGATCCATCGCACGTGGGTTCCTGACCGCCGCCTCCGTTGTCAATTTTCGGTCCGTTGAGGGTTGCGACGATCGCGGTGCCGTAGGTTCTTGCCCGTCCGGCCCTCACCCACGCGCATGCGAACGATCGACTGGGACGACGAGCACGACTGCGTGGTCATGGTCGACCAGACCCGCCTCCCCGCCGAGTACACGACCTACCGCGCCGAGACCGTCGACGACCTCGTCGAGAGCATCGAGGTCCTGCGGGTGCGCGGCGCGCCGGCACTCGGGGCCGCCGGGGCCTTCGGCGTGGCGCTGGCAGCCCGGACGGCCGACGCCGACTCGCTGGACGCGTTCCAGCAGAGCGTCGAGGCCCAGGCCGACCGAGTCGCCACTGCTCGTCCGACCGCCGTCAACCTCTCGCGCGGCGTCGACGAGGCCCTCTCGGCGATGGACGACGCCGACTCGATCGCGGAAGTCCGCAATCTCACCCTCCAGTCGGCCAAGGCCCTCGCCGACCGGGACGTCGAGCGAAACCGGTCTATCGGCGAACACGGCGCGACCCTCCTCTCGGACGGCGACAGGGTGATGACCCACTGCAACGCCGGCGCCCTCGCCACGGTCGACTGGGGGACCGCGCTGGGCGTGATCTACTCCGCCCGGGAGGCGGGGACGGACGTCTCGGTCATCGCCAACGAGACCCGGCCGCTCAACCAGGGCTCCCGGATCACGACAGTCGAGTTGCGGGAACGGGACGTCCCCGTCACGCTGATCCCGGACAACGCCAGCGGGCTCGCCATGCAGGAGGGCCGCGTCGACGCGGTCGTGGTCGGCGCCGATCGGGTCGTCCTCGACGGCGGCGACCGGTTCGGCCAGGGGGGCGTCGTGTTCAACAAGATCGGGACCTACAAGCACGCGGTCCTGGCCGACCGCCACGACGTCCCGTTCGTGGTGGCCGCCCCCCGCTCGACGATCGACGGCGAATCGAGCGCCGACGACGTCGAGATCGAGGAGCGCGACCCCGACGAACTCCGGTACATCTACGGCGAGCCCAACGCCCCCGAGGACGTCCCGGTCTACAACCCGGCCTTCGACGCCACGCCCATGGAACTGGTCGACTACCTGGTGACCGAGGAAGGTGTTTTCGAGCCGCCGGTCGACCGCGAGGCCGTCCTCGGGACGGCGCCGCCGACGGCGTGAGCCTCGGGCAGTCGAAGAAAACGCGCCTCCCGACACGGCACCCACACGGCACCCGGACCACTCGCCGACCGAACCCTCAGTCGATCCTGGCCGTCCGCGCGTCCCCGCTGGCCGCGTCGACGTGGACGTTGAACACCGACCCGTCGGCCGTCTCCGCCCGGACGATCCACGTCCCCGTCTCGCGGTAGGGGTCGTCGGGGAAGTCGGCGACCTCGTACCCGTCCTCTTTCAGCGCGTCCCTGGCGACCGACTGGGCCGTCTCGGCGTCGGCGACCGCGCGACCGTCGTCCGTCAGCCGGATGGTCATGACGGGCACGTCGCTCATCCGGATCACCCGCTCGGCGACGCTCCCGACCAGGAACCGGTCCAGGCCGGACCGGCCGTGGGTGCCCATGACGATCAGGTCCACGTCCACCCCCTCCGCGTAATCGAGAATGGCCTCGCCGGCGTTGCCTTCCAGGACCGCGGTCGTCACCGGGACGCCCTGCTCCTCGCCGAGGGCCTCGATTTCGCCCACGGCGGCCTCGCCGGCCTCCCGGGCCTCCTCGACCGTCTCGTCGTCGGGATGGGCGCCCCTGGCTTTGCCGCCCTCGATCACGTGCACGGCGTGCACGGTCGCGCCGGCGAGGGACGCGACGTGCAGGGCGTGGTTCGCGACTTCGTCGACGTCCCCGCTCCCGTCGGTCGGCAGGAGTATCGTCTCGTACATTCGTCGCCGGATAGCGGTCCCAGCGACAAAACCTTCCCCCTCCGTCGCGGCTAGGGGGCGACGTCTGGGCCGAGGTCCTCCGTTACCCGGGCGGCGGCCTCGCGAAGCTCGCCGATGGTGGTGCGATAGCCGGCGCCGACGGTCGCCTTGACCGCCTTCGCGGGCGGCCCGGTGAGGACGGTCGGTCCGACCTGGGCGACGGCCTCGTCGCCGACGCTGACCACCCAGCCCGCCGCCTCAAACGTGAACGGGGACAGTCGCGGCGCGAACCCGCCCGGAGGGTCGTCGCCATGCTCGACGAGGCGCTCGACGTTCGCCGCCACCGCCCGGCCCTCGCGGATGGCGGCCTGGGCACTCGCGGGGACGCCCCGCCCTTCCGCGTCGACGACCTGCGCCGCGTCGCCGAGGACGAACGTGTCCCCGTTCAGGCGCAGGTCGCCCCGCACCGTCCGGCGGTCCCCGCCCAGCGCGTCGGGCCCGCGGATGCCCCCTGCCCACACGAACTGGTCGTACTCGATCGGCTCGCCGTCGACGGTCTCGATGACGTCCCCCGACGCGCCCGCGACGGTCGTGTCCGTCCTGATCGTCACGCCGTAGTCCTCCACCGTCCCGCGGACCGCTCGCTGGAAGTCCTCGCGGAACCCGGGGGCCACGGACGGGCGCTGTTCGAGCAGGACGATCCGCGGCCCCTCGCTGTCGCCGTCGCCGTCGCCTCCGTCCGCCGGGGTTCCCTCCTCCTCGGCGAACGCGGCGAGTTCGCCGGCCACCTGGATGCCGGTGAGGCCGGCGCCGCCGACCACGGCGGTCCCGCCACAGTCGAGGACGTCGTAGAAATCGGCCCGCACGTCGAGTGCGTTCCCGAACTTCCACATCGGGGTCGCGTGTTCGGCGACGTCGTCCATCCCGAAGAACGTCGGTTCGGCCCCCAGGCAGACGGCGCCGACGTCGTAGGTCATGGTGTCGCCGTCCGCCAGCCGAACCTCGTTCCGCTTCGTATCCACGTCCGTGACACGCCCCTCCCGGACCGTCGTCCGGTCGAGGATGTCCCCGAGCGGGACCTCCAGATCGTCTTCGAGGGCGGGCCGCCGGATCAGGCGGTGGAGTTCGTGGCGGATGACGTGGGTGCCGGTCTCGTCGACGAGAACGGAATCGACGTCGTCAGGGAGGCGTCGCTCCAGCCGACGGGCCAGCGTGACGCCGGCGTACCCGCCGCCGAGAATTGCGATTCGCATTGGGGTGTACTATGCCGCCGAACGTACTAAAGGCGCAGGGCAAATCGGTCGGCACGCCGGCCGGGGCGGGGCCCCTGCCGGCGTTCAGAACAGATGCTCGCTCTCGTCGAGGAGCCGGGCCGGCCCGCCGGGCTCCCAGACGGCGGTCTGGACGCCGACGTCCTCGATCTGCTCCTCCACGAACTCGGCGTGCTCCTCGGTCGTGTTGACGTAGACGGTCGCGCCGGTGTCAGTCGAGAAGTAGACGGGGATATCCTCCTCCTCGCGGAGTTCGCGGACGCGCTCGAACACGGCCAGGGTGGCGGGTTGCCAGTAGATCCATCCGTCGTCCCCCGTCATCGTCGTGGCGGCCAGCGAGAGCGAGTCGCGTTCGGCGAGTTCGAACGTCCGGTCGAAGTCGTTCTCCCGCAGGGCGTCGCGCATCTCGACGATCACGTCCCCGACGTGCGCTCGCCGGCCCTGGAACATGTGGCTCGACTCGACCTCCGCGTGGGCGCGGTCCGTGTCCTTCTTCGTAGGCACGATCCCGATCACGGTCCGGAGTTCGTCGCCCAGGTCGGTCTCGATGCGCTCGGAGCGGCAGTCCTCGTCGTTGAGGCCGGCCCGCAGTTGCGAGAAGCCGCCCGTGACCGCCCGCGCCGCCGAGGCGGAGCCGTGCCGGGCCATGGCGGAGATATCCTCGAGGGAGGCGTCGAGTTCGGCCGCGTCCGCTGCCGCGACCGCCGCGGCGGCGAAGCCCGACGACGACGAACCCAGCCCGATGTTCGAGGGGAAACTGTTCTCGCTCTCGAGGCGGACCGGGTAGACCGTGTGGGCGGCGTCGGAGTGGTCCCGGACCGCGTCGACCACCCGTTCGAGGCGTTCGTGCGCCCTGCCCTCGAGTTCCTCGCCGTCGACGACGAAGGTGTCCTCGTCGAGGTCGATGTCGAACTCGACGGTGGTCTTGCTGTGGCTCGGCGCCGTACAGACGCTGATGCTGTCGTGGTAGGGGAGTCGCCGGCGCTCGTCCCGGAGACCGTGATACTTGACGAGCCCCTGGATCGGGTGGGCCAGTGCCGTCGCCTTCATACTCCGACGGGGGCCCGGCCTCGTCTTAAAGCTCACGGCGTCGGGGGAATCCGGGCGGGCGAAACGGGGGCGGCCCCTACGGTTCGCCGCCCCAGGGCTCGTAGAGGTCGTGGTCGAGGTCGAACCGTTCCAGCACTTTCCCCACCACGTGATCGACCAGGTCGTCGACGCTCCCGGGATCGAAGTAGAACCCGAGCATCGGCGGGACGACGTCGACCCCGAGTTCCGCGAGCGCCGACATGTTCTCCAGGTGCCGCTGGTCCAGGGGGACCTCCCTGGGCACGACGACGAGTCGACGACGCTCCTTGAGCGTCACGTCAGCCGCCCGAGTGATCAGGGTGTCGGCCCGCCCGTGGGCGATCCCCGAGATGGTGTTCATCGAGCAGGGGGCGACGACCATCCCGTCCACGTCGGTCGACCCCGACGCGACCGGCGCGGCGAGGTCGTCCTCGCCGTAGACCCCCGTCGCCGCGTTTTCGAGACGTTCGCGGGCGGCGTCGGGATCGTCCGTCTCGTGGGCCATCACGGCCTCGGCGGCATCGGAGACGACGCCGATTACCTCGACGCGTTCGGCGAGTTCCTCGGCGGTCCGGACGGCGATCGGGGTGCCCGAGGCGCCGGTGGCCGCGAGGACGATCCGGTCAGGATCGAGGTCCGCAGTCACGCGTCAGCCCCCATCGTCGATGACCTCGACGGTCCCCCCGTCGCCGTCGACGAGCACCCGGTCGCCGTCTTCGAGGTGATCGAGTGGAACGTCGAGGCCGTCCACGCAGGGAATCTCGCCGAGGATGGCACCGGTCGCGACGATGGTCTCGGTGTGTTCGTTGACGATGGCGGCGGGCGCGACGTCGTTCTGCGCCAGGCCGTAGAGCACGTACGACCCCACCGTCGAGCCCTTCCCCTTCGGGAAGACGAGCACCGTGCCGGCGACGTTCTCGCCGGTCAGGGCGTGGCCTTCCTCGATGAACTCGCCGGTCTCGGTGTCGACGGCGCCGTAGAAGCTGATCGGCTCGTCCGACCGGAGCACCTCGCCCTCGCCGCGGCCGTCCGCGATGGGGCGTCCCTGTAGCGTCATGCCTCGATCGCCTCCTCGAGGAGGTCGCGGGTGGTCTCGAAGATCACGGTCTGGTCGCAGAACCCGGGGAGGTAGTTCGCCGCCTTCGCCGAGTTCGTGGCGGTCACCTCGTAGCCCAGCTCTTCGAGCGGGCTGACGACGTGGCAGGTGTCGGTCAGGAGCATGCCGCCGGCGTCCTCGATGACCTCGGTGTAGCCCATCCGGTCGGCCGAGGACTTGACCGCGGCGCTGGTCAGTACCCACATGTCGGGGCCCAACTGCTCGCCCTCGACGATGCTCGCGATCTCCTGGATCTCCTCGATCGAGGTGTGCGGACAGCCGAACACGATCAGGTCCGGATCGGCCCCGGTCGTGAGTTCCGCGTACTCCTCGTCCTTGGCGGCCTCGTCGAACGTCAGGCGTTCGAGGCCGGCGAGGTCGTAGTCGCCCTCGTCGACGGTCACGCCCTCGGTGAAGTGCAGCGCCACCGCGCCCGAGGCGGCCATGGCCGCGCCGAGGCCCTTCAGGTCGTCGGTGCCCGCCTCGTCGATCCCGACGAAGTAGGGTTTGCCGTCCTCGACGATCCGGCCAGTCCAGGACCCGAGCGCCGCGAAGTCCGACATCGAGTCGAGGTCCGCCTCGACCTCGACGACGTGGGTCGGCACCCGGTTCTCGTCGAGGTGCAACCCGTGCTTGGGCGTCCGACCCGTGATCGCCGCCGAGAGCGCCGACGGTCCCCCTTCGCGGTTGGTCTTCGCCCCCAGCACCGAGTTGGCGAAGGAGACCGCCGAGGACTCGGCCCAGGCGACGTGCTCGCCCCGCCGCGGGAGGTTCCCCGCGAGGTACGGCGTGCACGTCGTCGCGGTTACCACGTCCATCTCCCGGAGTGCGTCGAGGATGCGCTCCTGTTTCCGGGCGAACGCCTCGTCGACGCCCATCTCGCGCCAGCGCTCGACGTCCATCCCCGCCGGGTTGGCGTAGGTCGGGACGCGGGTCGTCGCGCCCTCCTCGGCGAAGCCCTCCAGGAACTCGACACCGGGGTCGCCGATCGATTTGTAGGAAACCCCGGAGGCCTGCGCGGATCCGATCTCGACCATCTCCTCGGCCCCGTAGATGTCGCCCAGTTGCACCAGCAGCTCCATCGCCTTCCGGACGGCCGGGTTCTCGGCCTCGAGCAGTCGTTCCTCCTCGCGCGTCAGGTGCATTACCGGTAGTCCTCCACGTCGAACCCGTCCTCGCCCGGGATCGTTACTTTGTCGAAATCCGCCGCGTCGCGGTCGGCCGGCCGCGTCGCGTCGACGATCCACTTGCTCGTCGTTTCCGTCTCGTAGTCCTGGGACGGGTCCAGCGACGACCCGTCGGCGTTCTCGACGATCGAGACGTCCCGGTGGGGCTGGCAGCGCGTGGCCTCGGCCCACTCCACGTCGTCAGGATCGGCGGGGTCGACGTCCTCGTCCACGACGGTGACTTTCTTCATCGACGGGTGGGCCGCCAGCGCCGCCATCCCGGCGTTCTTCGGGTCGCCCTCGGTCCGCTTCTCCAGCTGGACGACGCCGTGGAGCCACGAGCACCCGCCCGGCGTCAGGACGACGTTCCGGACGGTCGGGACGGTGTTCTCGACGATGCGGTGGATCCGGGGCTCCTGCGGGATGCCCATCAGGTGGGCGTGCTCGCGCTTGCCGGGGACGATGATCCGGGCCAGGGGATCGGGCCGGGTGTACAGCGCGTCCACCTCGACGACCGGCTGGTCGCGCACCACGTCCCAGGTCTTCGAGAGGTCGACGAACGGGCCCTCGGGCGCCCGCTCGGTCGTGATCCGGGCGTCCATGACGACCTCGGCGTCGGCCGGCACGAGCAGGCCGTCGTGTTCGGCGACCCGGAACTCGCCGTCGAGCAGGGCGTTCGCGAGTTCGAGTTCGCTCATGTCCGGCGAGAACGACGTCGCCGCCGCCAGTTCGACCGCCGGGTGCACGCCCATCACGATCGCGACCTCGAGGTCGCCGTCGGTCCGGTCGACGATGTCGTAGAGGTGCCGTTGAACCAGTCGCATGACCAGCCGGTTCCCCTCCTCGACCATCATCCGGTGGAACGAGAGGTTGTGCACGCCCGTGTCGGGGTCCTTCGCGACCACGATGGTCGACGCGAAGTACCGCTTCTCGTCGCGCTCGTAGAAGATCGGAACCGGGATTTCCTCCTCGATGGTCGGATCGTCGGCGACGTGCTCGAAACTCGGCGCGACCGGATCGGAGAGCGGCGTCGGGTCGTCCATCGCCGCGCTGACGTGCGAGAGTACCCCGTCGCGCTCGATGTCGAGGCTCGTCGCGATCAGGTCCCGCGAGGACACCAGGTTGGCGACGGCCCGCCAGTCCGGGTAGTCCTCGGGTTCCTCGAAGACGACGGGCCGGGTCTCGTCCTGCACGGCCAGGGCCGGCAACTCGAACCGCGGGTCCGCCGGCCGCGACAGCGTGTTCACGTCGTGGGCTTCGTCGAGAAACTGCCGGAGATCCATGGCTGCGGGTTCGACGGGCCCGCACATAACGGTTGACGGTCCCGGTTCGGAGGGAGTTGGTCACCGCGACGTCCCGTCACCTCACGGTCGGGTCAATCCGAACAGCGACATCGACTATGTGCGTTAGCAAAGTCGACGACGTACGCGTGTACCTCCTCCGCCAGGTCGTGCATCCCGTATGCGAGATCCCGTCCCGGCCGATCCATGTCGTAGTATATCCGCGATCGGTGTTCCGACCGGAACGCGTCGATTCGATCCGCGACGGGCTCGTCCGAGAACACGCCACGCGAGGCGATGTCATCGAAGACCTGGCCGTGGTCGCGATAATCGGACGAGTTCGCCGGCGTCCGATCGACCAGGTAAAACTAGAACGACCGTTCGATCGCGTTGAACGATAGCTCGACGATGCTCACGTAGTTGTTCGTTCCCTGCCGGAGCTGTCGACACGTCCCAAGCATCGCGCACGCTTTCCCCAACTGGACGTCGGCGTCGGACTCCTGCCACGACAACGATTCCTGGACCGGCCCCGTTTCCCCGTCTGCCAGCAGGGACTCGACGCGGTCAACGGCCGAGACGACGTCGTCAAGCCCCATTCGACAGCACCGCCTCCTTCACGGCTTCCAGGGCCGGTGTTTCCCTGAGCGTCAGGCCCTCTGTCAGGACGTCGCGAACCCGATCGTGCGTGGTCGCGGAGTCCGCCGTTTCCACCACGATGTGTGGCTCGTATCGATCGCCCCCGAATCGCTCCGATGCGACGTCGTCCTCGATAGCGTGGGCAGCACGCTGGGCCGCCATCCGGTTTTCATCGACGACCACGAAGAGGTCGAGGTCGCTCGCCCTGTCCGCGTCACCCCGCGCGACGCTCCCGAAGAGAACGATCCCTGCGTCGTCGCCGATTCGGTCAGTTATCATGTCGACGACCGTTCTGACTGGATCGTGGAACTCCGCCTGCGGGATGGCCGTGATCCGGTCGTCAGGGCGGACCACTTTCGCGGCGTTGATCCGAACCTGATTCGATCGCCCGTCTCGCTCCACCGTGACGACGTCGAGTGCTTCCAGCCCTCGCACGGCCGAATTCACGTTCCCCAGGCCTTTGCCGGTGATTCGGTGAAGTTCCCGATTCGTGAACGACCTGTCCGGATTGTCGACGAGCAGTTGCAGGATTCCAGCCGTCGAATCGTGATTGAAAACGTCCGGGTCGGGAACCGGAACTGGCAGGAAGACGTGAATCCCTTGGGATTCGCCCCCTTTTCGAACCGTATTGCTGTTCATGAACAGAAATACAGTTCGTAATGGTGTAAACCTTCCGACTGGGACAACCCATCAAACGTCGATGGTGTCTATTTCTTCGGAATCGAACCCCTGAAGCCACCCCCGCCATACCAGGCACGCATGGGCACGCCGCGCGAATCACGAGACGAGCAGGCCCGCGAGGTCGTCGACCGCCTCCGCGAGGAGTACCCGGAGAGCACCATCTCCCTGCGGTTCTCGACCCGTCTCGAACTCCTTGTCGCGGTCGTCCTCTCGGGGCAGTGCACGGACGAACGCGTCAACGCGACCACCCCGGACCTCTTCGAGAAGTACGAGACGGCCGAGGACTACGCGTCGGTCGATCCGGAGGAACTGGCCGAGGACATCTCCTCGATCACGTACCCGAACCAGAAGGCCGGGTGGATCGTCGACGCCGCCACGCAAATCGTCGAGGAACACGACGGGGAGGTGCCGGACTCGATGGCCGAACTCACCGACCTCCCGGGCGTCGGGCGCAAGACCGCGAACGTCGTCCTCCAGCACGGCCACGACGTGGTCGAGGGCATCGTCGTCGACACGCACGTCCAGCGCCTCGCGCGACGCCTCGGCCTCACCGAACGACGGGGACGCGACGCCATCGAACGCGACCTCGTCGACGTCGTCCCGGAGGGGGACTGGGTGGACTTCACCCACCTCCTCATCGACCACGGCCGCGAGGTGTGCACCGCCCGCAATCCCGACTGCGAGGCCTGCGACCTGGCCGACATCTGTCCGTCCGAGCGCGGCGATAGCGAGGTCGACCTGGCCAGCGGCGAGGTCTGGTGATCCTGCGGGGGACCGAACGTCAGGGTTCCGACATCGTTCCGGTCGGCGCGTCGTCCAGCCAGTCCTCGAGTTCCGCCTCGTATTCGAGCCACGCCGCTCGAATCCGGTCGTACTCCTCGCGAGCGGCGTCCGCGCCCTCGTAGGCCGCGATGGATTTCAGGCGGTTCTGCAACATCCGGAGCGCAATGTCCGTCTCGTCGTACCAGTGGTACCCGCACTGGACTAGCAAGTCGTGCAGGAGCGCCCAGGCACCGATGCCTTTGGGGTCTTCCGGGCCTGGATCCGGGACAGCGGGGAGCGATCCGTCGAACGTCCGATAATAATCCAGCGCCAGCCGTGCCGTCAACGCCTTGAATCGGTATTCACGCTCGCCGCCGACCGCACCTTTCGCCGCCTGCTGTTGCTCCAGCAGGCTCTCGTAGGCCTCCTGGTCCCCGTCCGGGTCGTCGTACCGTCGGCAGTTCCAGGACTCCAACCCGTCGATCTCCGCCCACCGGTCGGATTCGGCCTCGATCAGGGCGTCCGGGTCGCCGTCGAACACCAGCCTGAGAAACCCGCCGTCAGGTCCCGACTCGAAATCGGCGAACTGCCCGTAGCGCCAGAACCAGCCGTGGTCCCAGTACTCGTTCGCCTCGAACCGGGGCCAGGCCGCAGCGAGATAGCTTCGAATGAAGTCCTCCTCAGCGGCGCCGTCCTCGAACCGGAACTCGATCGTCGCGCCAGTCATAGGCCGTCGCTGACCCGGACGGGCTGTAAATCTTTCCCGGATCGTGCGGAACGCCGGTCTGTCGGGCACACTCCCTGGACTACGACCCTCGACGATCGGTCACCGCTGCCGCCCGGTGCTGGTGGAGCAGACAGGCGGCGAGCACCAGCCACACCCCATACGTCGGTGGCAGGGCGAACGAGAAGGCACCGCGTGCGATCCCCTGGAGCCACGATTCCGTGCCCGCCGGCAGCCCCACCACGGACAGCATCGTGAGCACCGTCTCGTAGGTCGTCGGGACCGAGAGCACCAGCGCGCCGACGAGGAAGAGTCGACGGGGGGTTCCGGGGTCGAGGAGATACAGGAGCGGGACCAGCGGGAACAGCGCGAGGACGAGGTAGAAGGGCTCCAGGGGGAACAGGACCAGCGTGGCGAGCAGGGTCCCGAGGAGTGCGACGAGTCGGCTCACCGGGTCGTCGACGACGCGGTTCACGCCCACGAAGACCGGCGCGAGGACCGCGGCGCTGACCGGGAACAGCCAGGCGGACGGCAGCCCCGGAACGAGGAACGTCACTTGCCGGCGCACGGTCACGTAGGGCTCGGTCGGGTTGGGGCCGTCCGGGAACGATGCGACCGACGCCTCCCCGGCGATCACCTCGGTGACGTACGTCTCCAGCGTACCGGGACCGAAGACGAGAACGCCGAGGGCAAGCAGCCCGACGCCCGTCGCGGTCGCGGCGGCGATGGCCCGCCATGCCCGCCGCCGGAGGAGCCAGACCCCGACGAGCGCCGGGAAGAGCTTGACGAGCGCCGCCAGCCCGAACGCGACGCCCGCGGCCTTCTCCCGCCCCCGTTCGAGCAGCACCGCGCCGCCGGCGATCGCCAGGGCGAGCTGGAGGTTGATCTGGCCCATCACGAGGTTGGTCGCGACCGACACCGACGCGAACGCGTACCCCGCGATCAGCAATCGGTCGACGCGATCGAGGTCGACGCCCACCCGTTCGGTATACCGAACGAGGAGGACCGCCAGCGCGCCGGCCGTGGCCAGGTTGAGGGCCGTCTGGAGGGCGAAGGCGAGCGCGGGGTCGCCGAGCAGCCCGTGCGGGTAGAACCCGACGACGACGATCGGGGGATAGCGAAACCCCGCCGAAGCACCGGGGAGCGCTGCGTAGACCTCGGTCCCCGCCAGGGCCGCCCGCGCGGCCCCGTAGTACACGTCGGTGGCGAAGCCCACCTGCTCCGGGTGGCTGATCGGGAACAGGACCGCGTTCACGATCCCGGCCAGGAGTCCGGTGGCCAGAACCGCCCGGGGACCGCGGGAGGTCATGGGGAAGCGAACCGACGCCCGGCACTTTCGTCTTCCGGAACCGCCGACCGGGAGGTCACAGGTACATCGTCGCGTACTGGAGCAGGCCGAGCACGTACGCGAACAACCAGAGGACGACGTACCCGAACACGCCAACACGGAGGCGCTTGCGCCAGTCGTCGGCCTTCTCGTGGAGGTCGCTCAGTCGGACGTCGTCCGGGGCGTCGTCGTAGAGGTCGTTCGATCGCTTCACCTGGAAGATCCGGACGATCCCCGTGAGCGCGAACGTGAGGAGGGCGTACGCCTGGATGCCGAGGAACGCGTGGACGATCGCCAGGCCGCGGCGGTTGCGCAACAGGCGGGGCAGCATCCAGGTCAGGACCGGGACGGTCGTCAGCACCAGTCCCGGCAGGATGAACGCCAGGTGGCGCTTGAGCACGCCCCAGGTCACCCACTCGGCGTCGAGAACGATCCACGCGCCGTAGAGGTAGAACGGCAGGCTGGCCGTCACGACGACCACGACGATCGAGGCGACGGTCCCGTCGGAGACCATGGGCGGTCCTCCGGAGCGGCCGGCGATAAAACGTGCGACTCCGGGTCGGGGACGACGGCTCGCGGTCGACGAATATTTCCGCCCGACGGGGGTTCGATACGAGCCCCTGCCGACCACCCACCATAATCTCGACACCGTGGGGGAACGTCTCGACCGTCTTCGGGAGGAATACGGCGACTTTCCGTTCGTCGACAGTCGGAACGCACTCCCGCCCGACAGGTTCGACGACCTCCGCGAGAAGGCGATCGACGGGTACACCGGTGGTGGGTACGCCTGGGTGGTCCGAACGCCCGAGGCTGCTCCGCCGTTGAGCGATTCGATGCCCGAAGACGCCGGACCCGATCGATCGCACGTGCTCCTGATCCTGGAACGGGACGACGAAGCGCTCACGTGGTCGATCCCCGGCGGCGGTCGCGAGGACGACGAAACCTACGAGGCGGCGACGGTCCGCGAGGTCGAGGAGGAGACGGGTATCTCGATCGATCTCGACGCCCCGTTCCTGGTGATCCGGAACCGTCTCGACGCCGAGGACGAACGGTCGGAACGCCTCCACACCCTCTGGGTGCACTTCGACGCGCGCTACGCGGGCGGTCACCTGGAGGTCCAACCTGGCGAACTTCGCGGGGCGGCGTGGTTCGAGGGGGCACCGTCGACGCTGGCACCCGTGCCGGCGTTCCGGGCCACGGAATGGTGGAACGACGACGAACCCGGACCCGAGGAGCGCTGGTGGGACGACTACGCGGTTCGTGAGGAACCCCTCGAAGTGTGACGAACGGGGTCCTCCTGTGAGACGAACGGGAAACGTGACGGCGTCTTTCGTGTTCTCTCCTCGTCTCACCGCTCCACGTTGTTCCGACCGTCACCCTGACAGTGACCGGGTACCAAGGACCTGTCGATGAACGAACCCTCCGAGGAAGAGGGACCTGATCGCTCGGGGGAGTCGACGGGCGAGGCTCCCGAACCGGACACCGACGAATCGGCCGAGGACGTCGAGGCGATCCGTCGCCAAGTCGAAGCGGAGTACGACTTCGACGACTTCGGCCCCGAGGACATGGAGCAGATGTCCGCCGAGGAGTGGGAGGTCGCCTTCGACGACGACACCTGGATCACCGGCGAGGAGTTGATCGACCGCGTCCGGGACGACCTGGAGGCCCGGATCGCCGATCGCCACGTCTTCGCGGTTCTCGAGGAGATCGAGTACGAGGGGCGACGGTGTCTGCTGGCCTACTCCGACGACGACTACGCGCTCGTCTACCCCGACGGCTCGGTCGAGGGGTTCGGAACGGTGTTGCGCGACGTCAAGCCGGTGGTCGCCCTCTGCTCGATGGAGGGATACGACCCCATGGAACCGCCGGCGGAGGTCGTGTTACCCACGCCCGACGAAGTCCCTGAAGGGAGCGGCGAACTCGGCAACCTCATGCTCCAGATCGTCGCCGCGGTCCAGGGGATCGCCGGGATCGGGCTGCTGGTGGCGGCGGCGACCGTCGGCGGCGGCCGTGGCGTGGGCACGACGCTCATGGCCGCGGCGGGACTCGGGTTCCTCGCCATCGCCGTCCTCCTCTTTTTCACGGTGGCGAACGCCCGACTCTCGGATCGGTTCCGTGCGGAGGAGTACCGCGAGCGGTTGCGCGAGATCGGACTCGAGGACGGCGAGCGGCCGGAATTCCTCCCCGTGAGCGACGGGTCGAACGGGAGTGACGGACGGCCCGAATCGTGACAAAAATCGCCGTCAGGGCGGAGGGTATCAAAATTTTGAATCATCGGTGGGTTTTTAGTAACCCACCCCTCAGATGACGTGTATATGAATAGGCGGGACTTTCTGAAGGGTGCCAGCGGCGTGGCCGGAGGCGCCGCGGCGACGGGAGCCGCGTCGTCGGTCGGGACGGCACAATCGGCGACTACGACCTCAGGGAACGAAACGGCTCAGGGCACGCAAACAGGTAACGGCACCGCGACGGGAACCGCGACCGGCGCCGCGGGCGGGGCGACGGAGGAGGTCCTGGTGGGCCCGGGCGGGGAGTTCGTGTTCGAACCGGAGGAGATCGAGATCACGCCGGGGACGACGGTGCGGTGGGTGTGGGAGTCGGACAACCACAATATCGTGGTGGGCGAGCAGCCGGAGGATGCGAGTTGGGAGGGGACGCCGGGGCCGGCGAGCAAGACCTACAATACGGGGTACACGTACACCCACACCTTCGAGACGACGGGCACCTACAACTACTGGTGTCAGCCCCACAAGGCCGCCGGCATGATCGGCGATGTCGTGGTCCGGCAACCGGGGGCCGGCGGCGGTCGCGGCGAGGTCGAACCCGAGGAGATGGGCGTCCCCTACCAGGCCCACTACGTCGGTATCGCCACCATCCTCGCCATCGTCGTCTCGCTCCTGTTCACGTTCTTCCTCCTGAAGTACGGCGAATCGGCACACACCAGCAGTCCGAACCGAAAGTGATACCATGGCAACGTCAGGCAGCACCTACGGCGACATTCACCGCTACGAACCGGCGAGGGAGAGCACCGCGGCGGCCATCGCGATCGTCCTCCTGACGGTCCTCGAGGTGGCGTTCGTCGGCCTGTTCTCGTACGGCCTCGTGGCCGGCTGGGGACGGATCCCCGAGGGCAACATGTTCCTCGGGTTCCTCCTGTCGCTGATCTTCATCGACCTCGCGTTCGTCCTGCTGTTGTACCGCAAGGAGTTCCTCCCCGACGTCGTCATCGTGAAGAAGCGACGGCGCAAGTGGGAGGACCTCTACATCCGCGAGGACCAGGTCGACGGGGTTACCCTCGGCGAGGATAGCTGGGAGAACGTCAAACGAGCGATCTATCCGTACTACAAGAAATAACAATGTCAGAGGAAGACAAGTATCCGGGCGAATCGGACCGACGGCGCTTCGTCAAAGGCGTGGTCGGGGTCTCCGCGCTGATGGGCACCGCCTCCCTGGGTGGCGTCACTATCAACTCGCTGACCGCGCCGACCGGAGAGGGTGGCGGCACGGTGGTCTACCGTGGCGTCGAGAACACGGCCGGTCCGGCGCCGCGGGGGATGCCCCAGATACCGGTCGAAATCGACGACGAGGGGTACCTGAAGGGCCGCTTCCCGGAGTACGAGACGACGATGGTCGAGGGTCGCGAGGTACGGGTCGCACGGATGGAGGTCGGCGGCATGACCTACGGCGTCCAGTGGTTCCAGTACTGCGGGGTCCAGAGTTACGCCGGGATCCAACCGGATGCGGACCAGGACGAGTACTTCAGGTACTCGAGCGGCAGCGGGTACGACTGGCAGAAGGAAACCGTCAGCGAGGGCGATCGCGTCCACGTCGACCACTTCTCCGACTACGAGACCTGGGGGAACGAGTTCGGAACGGCCGGGGTCGGCAAGCCGGGGGCCGCGACGTGGCGTTCACAGGGGCTCTCCGGAAAGGACACGATCCCGGTGCTGATCCTCCGCAGCAAACGGGTCGAGGAGATGGTCGCTGACTCCGACGACCCGTGGCTGCAGGCCGCGACCCAGGACGGCTTCATGGCCATCCTGAACAAGTGCACGCACTTCTGTTGCGTGCCCGGGTTCAAGACCACCGGGGACGCAGCGAAGTTCGGCGCAGCGAACGAAATCTACTGCCCCTGTCACCAGTCGGTCTACGACCCCTTCAGCTTCATCGAGACGAACTTCACCGCGCTCCCGCGTCCGAGGGGGGACTGACCTATGAGCATCGAGGAGCGAGACGAGTACGATCACGACGCCTGGATCGAGGAGAAGGACCTGACGCCGATCGAGGCCACGTATCTGACGGCCCTGCTGTGGCTCGACCGCCGGTTCCGGATCGTCGACTACCTCGAACTCCTGGAGAACCTCTACTACAAGGTCAACCTCCAGATGCCGAAGAGTCACACCGAACAGTACAACCTCGACAACAAGTTCTGGTACTGGTATCCGCTGTACGCGCTGGGATCGTTCTCGACGCTCGCGTACGTGGTCGCCGCGATTAGCGGCGCGTTGCTGGGGTTCTACTACACGCCGTCGGCCGCTGCCGGGGCCTGTGACGTCAGCGGGGCGACCGTGTCGTACTGTTCGATCGCGTTCATCATGAGCGACCTGAACTTCGGGTTCATGCTGCGGTCGATCCATCGCTGGGCCGCCCAGGTGATGGTCGCAGCGGTCTTCCTGCACATGCTGCGGGTGTACTTCACCGGCGCGTACAAGGAGCCCCGCGAACTGAACTGGCTGCTGGGCATCGTGCTCATCAGCCTGACCCTCGGGTTCGGGTACACGGGGTACCTGCTCCCCTGGGATCAGCTGGCGTTCTGGGCCGGCCAGATCGGCGTCGAGATGTCGCTGTCGATCCCCTTCGCCGGCGAGTGGGTCGCCCAGCTGGTCTTCGGCGGGTTCCAGCCCGGACCGGCGACCCTCCAGCGGATGTACATCCTGCACGTGTTCGTGTTACCGTTCGTCGTGACCACCCTGATCGCCATCCACATCGGCATCGTCTGGATGCAGGGCATCGCCGAACCACACTAACCATGACCGACGACGACACTCCCGACGAGACGCGATCCGACGGCGCCGGCACCGGCATCGTCCCGCCGGACGACGAGGTGCCGACGTGGCGAGAGCGCAAGGAACGGAAACAGGGCCTGGCGCGGCTGACCTACGAGTACTTCGAGCGCGCCCGTCGCGAGGATCAGGACCTCCGTCAGGAGTCCAGCTACGTCGAGCGCGACGTCCTCGCGTTCCCCACCTGGCCCCACGAGATGATCCGCAACCTGGCGATCACGAGCTTCTTCGTGGGCATGATCCTCTTCCTGTCCGCGACGCTGCCGCCCCACCTCGAGGCGCCGGCCAACCCCTCGAAGACCCCGAGCATCATCCTGCCCGATTGGTACCTCTACTGGTCGTTCGGGCTGTTGAAGCTCGGTCCGCTGAACCCCGAACTGTCGATCCTGGGCGGGGAGAAGTTGATGGCGGACCGGACGTACGGCGTCCTCGCGAACGTGGTCGTCGTGGGGGCCGTCGCCGTCGCCCCGTTCCTGAACCGGGGCAGTGCCCGACGCCCCGTCGAACAGCCGTTCTGGGCGGCCGTCGGCGTCGGCGGCGTGACCCTCGCGTTCACGCTGTCGGCGCTGGCGGTCCAGAACCTGGTCCCGATCGGCGTCAACCTGCTGTTCGACCTGACGTTCCTGCTGCCGCTGGTGACCGGCATCCTGAGTTACGCCGTCCTGCGCTCGATGCGCGAGGGGTACATGTACGACCTGAACCGCCGGTACTACCGGCTTAGACCGCCGAAATAGCGAGGTTATCCCCATGAGCAACAACGAAGTGGGCGAGTCCGGATCCGACGACGCGAGGGCCGGCGGCCGCGGGGGTCGCGAGGTCGTCGTGCCGATGGCCCTCTACAAGCGGGTGACCGTCTTCGGGACGCTCGTCGCGATACTGACGGTCCTGCTCGGGTTCGTGGCGCTCGACGCCGCGCTGTACTCGCGGAGCCTCGTCAGGGTGAACGTCCTGTGGCTCCTCGATCGGGTGGGCCTGGCCGTTCCGACGGGCCTCCTCTCGGCCGGGTTCGCGGTCCTCGGGCTGGCCCTCGTCGTGTTCGGCGCCTGGACGTACGTCCTCTCGACCCGGTTCCGTACCGAAGGCATGGGAAAGCCTAAAGACGACCCCGCCGAAGAGGTGGACGATGGCTGACGAATTCGCGAAAGGGCTCGCGATCCTGACGGGGTCGGGCCTGCTGTGGATGGTGTTCGCCGGGTGGTTCAACACGCCGGACTTCACCACCCAGTTCATCGGCCCCAACCCGTCCGACCCCGGTCCGTACGTGGAGGCGGCGATCGTCGTCAAGGAGGGCCTCTTCTGGTTCGCCATCCTCGGCGCGCTCGCCTTCTGGGTCGTCATCCCGGCGGCCCGGGAGCTTCGAGGCGCACTCGGGGAGTGAGTTCGCGGTTTCGACGCGGTTCGGGGGGAGACGGCGGCTTCTAAGTGACAGTCAGACCGGGTGACAAGGGTTTCAAGCGCGGGCGTCCACTCCAAGGCATGGGCCTGCGTGACCTCGCCGCCGCTGCCGGGCTGGAAATCGGAGCGTGCACCTCGGCCGAGGACCTGGTCGACGATACGTTTGCGGGGGTGCTCGGTGCCGAGTTCAACCGACTGGCGCTGGAGAACGACCTGAAGTGGGGCCGGGTCCGCCCGGACCGCGACGTGTTCGAGTTCGAGCGAGCGGACACGCTCGTCGACTTCGCGGACCGTCACGACATGCACGTCACCGGTCACGCACTCGTCTGGCACGAGGAGAACCCCGGCTGGCTGACCCGGCGCGACTGGGGCGCGAGCGACCTGGCGGACGAGTTGCGCTCGCACGTCCACACGGTAACCGACCGGTATGCCGACCGTATCGACACCTGGGACGTGGTCAACGAGGCCGTCGACGACACGGGGGAACTCCGGGACACGTTCTGGCTGGAGCACCTCGGCGAGGAGTACATCGCCGACGCGTTCCGGTGGGCGGCGGACCACACCGACGCCGACCTGCTCTACAACGAGTACGGACTGCCGTACAACGACGCGAAGCGGGAGCGGGTCCAGCGTCTCCTCGAGGACCTCCTCGATCGCGGCGTCCCGGTGGACGGGATCGGACTCCAACTGCATTGCGTCGGCGTTCATCCTGCCCCCGAACGGATCACGGAGACGATCCAGGGGTTCCGGGACCTCGGCCTGGAGGTCCGCGTGACGGAACTGGACGTCGCCTACCGCGAGAACGAACGACCCGACGACCTGGACGCCGTCCAGGCTGCGTACTACCGGACGGTGGTCGAAGCATGCCTGGACGCAGGGGTAGAGCGGATCACCGTCTGGGGGGTAACCGACGACCGCTCCTGGATCACGTCCTGGCGGGAGTACCCGGACCGGTACACGCAACGACCGCTCCTGTTCGACGACGAAGGGGGGCGGAAGGAGTCGTACGAGGCCGTCGCGTCGGTGTTGCGCGAGGCGGGACGGGGGTAACGCTTCGAGCGGTTCCCGGCGGACGGGTCTAGACGATGGCCGACCAGAACGGTTCAACGAGGACGAACAGCGCCTGGTAGGCGGCGTACAGGAGGACGAGGCCCGAGGCGCTGATGGCCGCCTTCGGGAGGTCGAGGGCTTCCTCCTTCCGGGCCTCCACCTTCCGGGCCTCGAACTCGAAGACGTCGCTCAGGACCATCGTCAGGATCAGTACCGACATCACGGTCCCGCCGTGGGGGTGGGCGGTGGTGTAGTAGAAACTCGCGATCACCAGCAGGAGGTTCGTCGCCACCCGGGCCGGCCCCCGGGTGATGGCCTCGGCACCCCCGTCGTCGGCCTGCGCGACGTGCGAGCGGTGTTCGAGGAACCTCGCCCCCATGTTCGCGACGACGAGTCCCAGGATGACGTACTCGACGTACGGCGCCAGCGCGTCGAGCGGGCCGAGCAGCGTCGTGGGTTCCATACCCACCACGAAGAAGCGGGTGTTTTTGTGCTTTACTACTGCGGGGGTTCTTCGTCGTCGTAGAACGACCGGCTCTCCGGGACGACGAACAGCGCCATCCGTCCGGCCGTCGAGATCGTGACGAACTCGTCGCAGGGGACGACGCCCACCTCGTAGTCGTCCGCGTACATCGTCACCTCGGCCTCGGCGCAGTCCGCGGTCACCTGGACGTCCGCGGCCTCGAGGATCCAGTCGGTGGTGTCCGTGGCGAAGGGCGCGACCGGGACCACCGCCACGACGCCGGTTCCCGGATCGAGCGTGGGGCCCCCGGCCCGCGCCGCGTAGCCCCGACTCCCGGCGGGCGTGGCGATGACGACGCCGTCCCCCCGGAACTCCTCGACGAAGGTCTCGCCGCTCTTGACGGTGAACGTCGAGATTCGAGCCGGTTCCGTGGTCACGAACGACACGTCGAACAGCGCCACCGCGGCGTTCCCGTTGAGGTCCGCCCGGAGTAACGTCCGCTCGATGGTTCCGGATTCGCCCGCGACGACGGTCTCCATCGCGGGTTCGACGGCGTCGATCGGCACCGACTGGACGCCCCGTCCGGCCTCGACGGGTAACACCGGGCCGGCGCTCGCGGACCGGGCCAGCGACAGCAACGCGCGTTCCCCGTCCGCGACGACCCAGTCGGCACCGCCGCCCAGGACGTCCTCGACTTTGCCGACGACCGGGGTGCCGCCCGCCTGAACGACGGCCGTTTCGATGCGATCGGTCCGGTCGTCGTCGCCGTTCGGCGAGGTGACGATGCCGACCTCAGGTCCGACCATCCGAGACCCCCGTTCGCATAGCTACCCGTTTTCAGCCCCGCGTAAAAGGCCTCGTGATTCGAATCGCACCAGGCCTCGGCCGACCAGCGTCGACGCGTCGACCGTCGCGTCAGTCGTCGTAGGGCCAGTCGCCCGTGATCTTCATGCTCTCGGCCAGGTCCTCGTCCTCGAGCTGGGCGGCGATCTCTTCCGGGTCGCGATGTTCGACGGTCCGGTCGTCGTCGGCGAGTTCGACGACGAGGTCAGTCAGGAGGATCGCCTGCTCGCGGAAGGTCCGCGGCTCGAGCTTGTCCAGGGTGTCGGCGTAGGTGTGGCCCCAGCCGCGGCCGCTGCCCTCGGTTTCGCTCGCGGCGTGGAAGCCGGGGACCCCCCACTTGACGTACTCCCAGTGGTCGCTGTGCGGGCCGAGTTGCGGGACGACGGAGATCGGGTGATCGAACCGATCCGACACGGCCTCGGCGACGTCCCGGAGTTCCGGAAACCCGTGGCTGTAGAGGCGGAGCGTCCGGCCGCCGACGACCCCGTCGTCGTTGAGGATCGCCTTGATCGCGTCGAAGTCGGCCGTCTCGGCGTGGCTGGCCGCGCCGACGAGGCCGACCTCCTCGGCGCCGTAACAGACGACGTGCACCCTGGTGTCGAGGTCGTCCTCGCGGCGGGCGAGGGCGCGGACCACCTCGACGGCCATGGCCGTCCCGGCGCCGTTGTCCATCGCCCCTTCGGCGATGTCGTGGGCGTCGACGTGGCTGGTCAGGAGCACCGCCGCCTCGGTGTCGGGGCCGAGTTCCGCGTGGACGTTCTGGCTCGTCGCGTCGTGGACCTCGCAGTCGACGGAGATCGTCACTTCCTCGCCGTCGAAGCGCCGCGCGAGGCGGGCGCCGACCTCCTTGCTGACCCCCACGGCGGGAATCTCGCCGATCGGGTCGTCGCTGCCGCTGACGCTCCCGGTCGGCGGCAGGCACCCCTCGACGTGGTTGCGGTAGACGAACGCGTCCGCGCCGGCCTCCACGGCGTGGAAGTACTTCTCGCGGCGGTGGAGGTACCGGTCGTACCAGTCGGGGACGTCGCTGCGTGCCATGGCGACCTTGCCCTCCAGGTCGGCTTCCTCGAAGTCGTCGGGGAGACCGTACCCGACGTCCACCAGTTCGGCGGTCACCTCACCGCTCGGGCTCCGTGGCAGGGCGATCGACTCCTGGGCCGCGTCGCCCGCCTCGATGGCGCTGTCGCCGCGGGTCCAGCCCTGCAACTCGAAGGTCTCGAGTCGGGCGTTTCGTGCGCCGGCGTCGTCCAGGGCGTCGCGGGTCGCCTCGGCCGCCTCTCGCTCGCCCTCGCTACCCGCCATCCGGTTGCCGACGTTGACCAGGCGTTCGAGGTGATCCCATCCGACGTCGCTCGTGAACGTCTCGCCGATCCACTCCGTCATGGGCTACACTGCTTCCGGCCCGTTCCTAAGCGTTCGGGAATCGGCCATCCTGACCCACGAGGGCACCGGGCGGCACGACCCCCCGGATCCGGAATGCAACCCTTTTTAGCGCCCGCCCGAGACCCTTGGGAGTATGCTGGAGACCCTCGACGAGTGGCGTCCGCGGGTCGACGAGGCGATCGAGACGGTGCTGCCCCGCGAGATCGATCGGGAGTATCTGGAGTGGTTCTTCGGTCCCGATACCTACCGGTACGACGCCGACAGCATCCAGCGGGCGCTCGCCGATCCGATCTGGGAACTGCTGGATCGGGGCGGCAAGCGCTGGCGGGCGGTCATGTTCCTGATACTCATGGAGGGCTTCGGGGAGGATTCCGAGGAATACCTGGAGTACGCCGCCATCCCGGAGATCCTCCACAACGGGACCATCATCGTCGACGACGTCGAGGACGGGGCGGCCAAGCGGCGTGGCGACCCCGCTCTCCACCACATCTACGGCGAGGACGTCGTGTTGAACGCCGGCAACGCGATGTACTTCATGCCGCTCAAGATCCTCACGCACGATCCGGCCGACCTGCCGGCCGAGACCAGGCTCCGGGCGTACGAGATGCTCACCCACGAACTGAACCGGACGCATCTGGGCCAGGGGATGGACATCTGCTGGCACAACGATCGAGAGGTTCGGGTCGGCGAGCAGGAGTACCTCGAGATGTCGGCGTGCAAGACGGGGTGTCTCGCCCGAATCGTCGCCCGGCTGGCCAGCATCGTCGCGGGGCAGTCCAGGGGGGTCGAGAGCCACCTCGCCCAGTACGCCGAGGACATGGCCGTCGCCTTCCAGATCGGCGACGACATCCTCGACGTCGAACACACGCTCGATCGGGCGGGGGACTTCGGCAAGGAGTTCGGGAACGACATCAGGGAGGGCAAGAAGACGCTGCTCGTCATCCACGCGGTCCGCGAGTCGGACGAGGGGACGGCGGAGCGACTCCAGTCGATACTCGCCGCGGAGGACAACACCGAGGGGGAGATCCTCGAGGCCATCGAAATCATGCAGGACGCCGGGAGCATCCAGTTCGCCCGCGACCGCGCCCACGACCTGGCCGAGAGCGCACGCGAGCACCTCTCGGCCGTCGACCTCGAACCCGAACCGGCGTCGGAACTGGAGGCCTTCACGCGGTTCGTCGTGGAGCGCGACGTTTGAGCGTCGGCGGCGTTTCGGTCCACCGGGTTTCCCGGCCCGTCGTTCCGATTCCTGCCGATTTATGCCCGTCGGGATCGCAATTCGCAGGTATGGACGAGGAACCGCAGTTCGACTTCGATTTCGAGCTCCTGCAGGAACTGACCGAAACGAGCGGGGTCCCGGGCTACGAGGACCGGATCAGGGACCTGGTACGCCGGGAACTCGAGGCCGCGACCGACGAGGTTCGCTCCGACGCCATGGGCAACGTGGTCGGCACCGTCCGGGGCGAGGACAACCCCGACTACGAGGTGGCCGTCGCGGCCCACATGGACGAGATCGGGTTCATGGTCAAGCACGTCACCGACGAGGGCTTCCTGGAACTCGACGCGCTGGGCGGCTGGGATCCCCGCGTGCTCAAAGCTCAGCGGGTGACGGTCCACACCGACGACGGGGACCTGACCGGCGTCATCGGCTCGTTGGCGCCGCACACTCTCGACGAGGAAGACCTCGAGGATCCGTCCGTCGAGGACGTCCACGTCGACCTCGGACTCGACGGTGAGACGGCCCGCGAGCGCGTCTCGCGCGGCGACCTGGTGACCATGGAGCAGACGACGACCCGGGTCGGCGAGCACGTCACCGGGAAGGCGCTCGACGATCGCATCTGCCTGTTCGCGATGCTGGAAGCGGCAAAGCAGTTGGACGCTCCGGACGTGACGATCCACTTCGCGGCGACGGTCCAGGAGGAAGTCGGTATCCGTGGCGCGCGGGCTCTCGGGGTCGACCTCGATCCCGACCTCGCGATCGCGCTCGACGTCACCGTCGCCAACGACGTCCCCGACTTCGACGAGGGCGAGTACGTCACCGAGTGTGGCGACGGGACCGCGATCAAGCTCAAGGACTCGAGCGTGATCACGAGCCCGAAGGTCCACGGTCGGCTCCAGGACGTCGCCGAGGCCGAGGACGTGCCGTATCAACTCGAGGTCCTCCCCGCCGGCGGGACGGACACCGCGGGGTTCCAGAACACCTTCGGGGCCAAACCGGTCGGCGCGATCTCGATCCCGACCCGGTATCTCCACACGGTCACCGAAAGCGCTCACGGCGACGACATCGCCGCGACGATCGACCTCCTGCACGCCTTCCTCGACACGGAAACGGGCGCCCACGACTACACCTTCTGAGCGACCTCCGGCGTCGACACGCCCGGATCGTCCCCGATCGCTGCGGTCATCGCCATCCCG
>JBLGCL010000001.1:0-91806 GCA_047617305.1 Natronomonas sp. | reverse complement strand
ATCGTTGTGAGTGGCGGCGGACAGCACCGGATCGGAGACCGGGTCGCGACGGCCGTCCACCGCGAGCGCCACGACGCTCACGAGGGCAAGGAGCACGGCCGTCTCGACGAAGCGGAACGCGGCGAGCCGGGCGCCGGCGAGGTTGAGAAGGACGTACGTCGGGAGTCGGCCCAGGATCGAAACGACCAGCATGTCCCGGATCCGGAGTCCCGTCAATCCGCCCACGAAACAGATGACGTCGTCGGGGAGGCCGGGAATCAGGAACACGAGAAAGAGGACGACGAGACCGCGACGGCCGGCGACGTCGTCGAACCCCGCCATGATGGTCGGATCGATGGCCCGTTCGACGTACGGTCGGCCGTACCGCCGCGAGAGCGACAGCGCCACGAAACCCCCGAGGCCCGCCCCGACGACGCTAGAGAGGGTCCCGTAGGCCGCGCCGAAGAGGTAGCCGCTGAGTCAACCCCATCGCCTGGCCGGGGATCGGTGCGACGACGACCGGCGTGGCCTGCGGGAGCACGGAGACCAGCGGGGCGAGCGGCCCGTAACTTCGACCGGCGGTGCGAACCGCGATCGGATCGGTCAGGTCCGGGAGCAGTCGCCCGACCGCGACCGTTCCAGCCACCAACAGGACGACAACGGCGACCAGCAAGGCCACCGTCGTGCGACGGCCCCGCGCCGACGCGAAGATCCGTGGGAGGTCGCGCATCCTCCAGGGGAGACGGTCGCGGATCAGTTAGCTTCCCCATCTGAGGCACGTCGGTCCGGCAGGTCTCCGGCGAGGGGCGCCAGCCGTTCGAACGCGGGTCCCCCAAGCGCGTCGAGTGCCCATCCAGTTTGGGAGACCGTTCTTTGACCGGGCTGACGGTAATCCACGTGAGCTATGAGTGGCCACGACATCGGTTTCGGGAAGGCTCGACTCGTTCCCGACGTTCCCGGCGGGACCGCCCTCGGCGTCTCGCGTGGCGTCCTGGCGGTCCTGGCGATCGCGTTCGCGCTGGGGGGTGCGGCCGGCCTGACCGTCCCGCTGCGGGTGCAGGCCGGCGCGTACCTGATCGGGATGGTGGCGATGAACCTGCCACACGGCGGGTACGAGCACTTCGACAACCTCCGCCGGCGAGCCAGGAGCTTCCAGGTCCGGTACCTCGCGCTGTACGTGACGGCCATCGCGACGTTCGTGGCGCTGTTCTTCCTCGCCCCCGTGGCGGGGCTGGCCCTCGCGCTCGGGGTAGCGATGGCCAAGGGCGGCCACGGCGGCCTCAAGGTCATGGAAGGGACGTCGGGGACCGACCACCTCCGCACGCGGTTGCAGCGCGCGCTCGCCGCTGCGGTTCGCGGTGGCGCCGTGATGCTGGTCCCACTCGTCTTCTGGCCCCACACGTTCCACACCTTCAGCGCGATCATGGTAGACATCTTCCAGCCGGGCGCGTTGACCGGGGCCAGTCGATACTTCGACCTGACCCGAACGGTGATCGCTGGGGGCTACGGGGCGCTCCTCGTCGTCCACCTGGGCCTGGGATACTGGCGATCGGCGGGAACGGGCTCGTACCTCGCGGACGCCCTCGATTCCCTTCTGCTCGTCGCGTACTTCGCCGCCGTGCCCGTCGTCCTGGCGGTGGGGCTGTACTTCCCGTTCTGGTACTCCCTCCGGCAGGTCGGCCGGACGACGGCGGTCCAGAAGACCGATCCGCCGCGGACGGATCCCGACCGGGACCTCCTGTCGGTGCTCGACGCGGAGGACCCGCGTCTGGTCGCGCTGGGTGCGTGGACCGTATTGATCGTCGGCGCGCTCGCCACGTTCGGCCTGGCCGCGACGCTCTGGGTCGCCTCCCCGAACCCCCTCGGCGGCGCCTCGATCCTCCCCGGGTTGGTCGCCTTCTGGAGCGTGTTCGTGAGCATCATCGCGCTCCCGCACGTCGTGATCGGCTCCTGGTTCGACCGGGCGCGAGGCATCTGGTACGTGCCCTGAGGAAGGAGAGCGGACGGTCCCTGCCCAGCTACTCGATGTTATCCAGGTCGATGTCCCGTTCGAGCAGCTTTTCGGCCTGATCCTCGATCCGTCGGCCCCCCCGAATGAGCTGTTTGAGCTTCGTCTGTGGGGAGAGGTCGCCGATGAGGGCCGCGCCGACCAGGCGGCCGTCCTCGAAGGCCACCCGGCGCCACTCGTAGTCGTCGTACTTGCGCTCGTACCCGTGCGGGTCGCCCTTGGTGACGGGGCCCTCGGACCCGCGCGTCGGGTGCCCCAGCGAGAGGAACGGGAAGTCGAAGTGGGTGATGGAGTACGAGGGGACGTACTCGAAGGTATCGGCCCCGTGGCCGTTGACCATGTTCAACGCGGCGGTGTTCCCCTGCTCCTTGGCGCTGCCCCACGAACCGTTCTGGTTGCGGTCCTCCAGGATGACGTCGTAGTACCGCGTGATGTCACCGGCCGCGTAGACGTTCTCCACGTTCGTGCGCATGTGCTCGTCGACGATGACCCCGCCGTCGGTTTCGACCGGGGACCCCTGGAGGAACTCGGTGTTGAAGTTCAGCCCGATCCCCACGCCCACCCAGTCGGCATCGTGGAAGTTCCCGTCGACGTCGACGGCGCCGGTGACGTGCCCGTCGTCGTCCATCTCGAAGCGCTCGACCCCGCTCTCGGTGATCGGTTCGACGCCCATCTCGCGCATTCCCTCGTGGATGATCTTCGATCCCGTTTCGGTGCACGCGTAGCGCCACCAGCCCTTCCCGCGCATGATCAGTTTGGCGTCGATGCCGCGGACGCCACAGACGCCGACGAAGTCGATGCCGAGCAACCCTGCGCCGATGATGACGGCCGAATCCGATTCGTCCGCGTCCTCGGCGATCCCCCTGGCGTCCTGGAACGTCCAGAAGTGGTGGATGCCGTCGGCGTCGGCGTTCGCGACGGGCAGCTGCAGGGGCGTCCCCCCGGTCGCGACCAGGAGCTTGTCGTACGAGAGCGCGTCTCCCTCGTGGGTTTGGACCTCCTGGGCGTCGGTGTCGACGTCGGTCACGAACGTGTTCAACCTGAGGTCGATGTCGCGGTCCTCGTACCACCCCTCCTCGTGGATCGAGACCGGTGCTTCCGGAAGCTTCCCCTTCGCGAACTCCTTGGTGAGGATCCGGTTATAGAACGGCTCGCCCTCGTCGGTTACGACGGTGATCTCCGCCTCGGGAGCTTCCTCCCGAATCGTCCCCGCCGCCGAACTCCCGGCGACACCGTCGCCGAGGATCACGTACGAGTCGGCCATGCACGACCTATTTGACACGGGAGTTAAAGTGGGTTCCTATTGACTTACAGAATGCCAAGCCCCGACTTAAAAATCTCCGTCGCGAACGACCCGGTTCGCCACTGCCACGGCCGGGGGCTCCCTAGCTTCCGCCGGGAGCGCCGGCGACGAACGACAAGGGCTGCGCCGGCGGAGGGTCGTCGATTCGTACTCCGCGCCGTTCCCTGCCGGCGCGACGAACCGGGGGCCGGCCCCGAGGATGCCGCCCGAGGTTCCGGTAGGCGCGAACCCCTAGAGGCGCTCCGCAAGCCGTTCGAGTCGCTTGTAGCCGTCCCCGCGGATTTCGCCGTGCCCGGGACAGGCGTACTCGAAGTACGGCGTCTGCGCGGCGAGGGACTTGATGCTCGCCCGGACCTCCCCGGTGTCGTAGCTGACGAGCCACTTCGAGGCGGCGAGGTCGCCGTCGGACTCGTGTACCAGGTCCCCCAGAAACGCGACGTCGAGGCGCTCGCTGACGTACACGACGTGTCCCGGCGTGTGTCCGGGCGTGTGGTACGCGGTGAAGCTCCCGACCGGCGCCTCGTGCTCGACGTGGACGAGGGGGAGTTCCGGTGCGGAGAGCAGGAACCGGGAGGCACGCTGGATGAGCCCTTTGTGGTTCGTCCACGGCGGCGACCGCTCCCCGGTTAGCAGGGCTCCGGCGTGACGGCTCGCGATGACCTCGGCCGCCAGGGCCGGCGTGAGCTTCGCGAGTCCCCCCACGTGGTCGACGTCGTAGTGGGTGAGCAGTACCCGGTCCAGATCCCGAATCGTGTATCCCTCGTCCCGAACTGCGCTCCGGATCGTGTCCGCGCAGCCGGGCGTTCCCGCGTCGACGAGGGTCAGCGCGTCGCCGTCCTCGACGAGGTAGGCGTTGACGCGACCGCAGTCGATGTGGCGCACCGCCGCTGGCAGTTCCCCACCCATGGACTCCCTTTCGTGTTCCTCAGTGAAGTGTTTCGAGGTGGATTGTCACCCGCGGAGAATTTTGGCCGACCAGCCCCGTCGAACGCCCATTCCGACGAAACGATTATTGTGTATCGTCACCAATTACCACGTCCGTCAATCGACGACGCCCAACTCGATACGGAGATGCCGTTCGTCGGGGTCGGTCACCGCCGATCCATCGTTACACCCATGTAAATTGTTTATAAGTTAGCTTGATAGTAATATATATTATCTTTAACGTGACTATTTCGAACCAGTTCGGCCCTTCTCGAGGCGGATAAACCCTCTCTGTCGGGGGACACAAGTATTCTCGGGGAATTGCGTGTCGGACGTTCCTTCCCACGGAAAAAGATATGCAAGCAGGTACGTGGCCAAAACATTTATTATTACCTGCATCCTACAATAAGGGCGCGAGCCGGGAGCCACGGGGGTTCACCGGACGCCCACAGCTCAGATCGGTCCGAGTATTCGGGTCGAGACGAGCTGGGGTAGGGGCCAGCACCAAAGCGCCCGTAACAGGGTGACAAGGTCTCAAGGCTCCGAAGGAGAACCGCTCCGGCCCAGTGCCCGCCCGCCATGGTGGGCAGGGAAGAAGGCCAAGTACCGGAGGACGCGTAAGCGGGCTTCGGGAACATCGACGGCAATGCCGGTGAGAATCCGGCTAGAGCCAGTCCAACAGGGCAAAGCCGGTGCAAACCCGGCTAACGTCGAACGCTTCGGCGTTCGGCCAAACCCGGTGCGAGCCCGGGTAAAGCCCCGGGTTGGCGAGACCCGATGTGAAATCGGGTAAAGCCCTCGACGGCCGCGCGGGCCGGGGAAAACGTCTCCCGTCCGGGCCTCAACCGTGGTTCCCGGCTTTTTCGCTTTTCGGGGTGCCGAGCGACGACCAGTTCGGCCCGGATCCTCTACAGGGCGGTAAGGGTTATCGTCGCCGGTGACCCCCGTCGGCGCCTCCTGTCGGCGACGAGGTCAGCGATCGCCCTCGTCGGCAGGAACGGTTCGGGCGGACGTCCCGGTGGCACCCGCCTCGCCCGCGATCAGGTCGGCGCAGGCGAACCCGGCCTCGATGCCCCCGTTGAGACTGCGTTCCGGGTACTGTGCCCGCGAAGCCATGCCGGCGTAGTAGACCCCGTCGGCGACCTCGTTTCCCAGGTCGTACGGCACGACCATGTCGAGGTAGCCACGCTCGTAGATCGGGGCCGTCCGGGGGTTGCGGGCCGTCCGGACCCAGTTCACGGCGTCGGGATCGAAGTCCGGGAACAGGTCGGCGATCCCGTCCTCCCAGTGGGCCTCGACGGCGTCGTCGTTCATCTGCCACAGGTCCTCGGTCTCGTCCTGGACGTAACTCGCGGTGAAGTAGAGGTGTTCGCCGCCGTACCGCTCGGGGGGGATGAAGTTCGTGTGTTCGATGAAGACGCCGAATGGGGCGTCGTCCTTGATGTTCAGCCAGTAGGTGTCGGACAGCGACTCCTCCATGCTCCAGACCGAGCAGACCGTCCCCTGGAAGTCGATGTCACAGGTGTAGCCGGTCAGTTGCGTGAGGACGTTCGGCATCGTCGCGATCACGACGTCGTCGACGGCCTGACGTTCGACCCCGTCGTCGGTCGTGACCGTGATCGACTGGACCGCGTCGTCGTACTGGAGGTTCGTCACCCTGGCCCCAGTGGTGAGGTTCTCCCGGCCGACGGCGTCGACCAGCGCGTCGATGAGGACCGCGAAGCTCCCCCGGAGGTAGCCCAGCTTCTCCCCGCGCAGCAGGTCGCGCTCGCCGCGGAACTTGATCCGGCCGAGCAGCCACGCCGCGCTCACGTCGTCCTTCCGGTCGCCGAACTTGGCGTCCAGCAGCGGTTCGAAGAAGCTCTCGTAGACGTTGCGGGTGGTGTGTTCGAGGACGAACTCCTCGACGGGGACGTCCTCGAAGTCCTCGAGGCTCTCGTAGGTGTCCCTGCGGATCCGACCGCCGCGGACGTCGATTCCAAGCGTGAGCATCCCCAGGCGGAACTTGTCGTAGAGGGACAGGTGCGGGTAGGCGGCGATCTGCCAGATCGTGTCCATCGGGTGAACGATCTCGTCGACGTAGTAGGCGTCTGACTTGTAGCGCCACTCGACGCGGTCGCCGATCCCGAGGTCCTCGGCGAGTTCGACGATGGTCTCCTCGGCGGCCGAGAGGTGGTGGTAGAACTTCTCGACGGGATCGCCGGCCGTCTCGTAGACCGCGGCGAGGCCGCCGAGGTCGTCGCTCGCCTCGAAGACCTGCACGTCGTAGCCGTGTTCTTGCAGGCGGTAGGCCGCGGCGAGTCCGGCGATCCCGCCCCCGACGACGCCGATCATGGCAGGCGGTTGCGCCCCCGTCGGTTTGTGCTTTCCGTTCCCCCGTCCATGGGACCGCAGGGATCGCCGCACCTTTTAGGTTCCCAACCCTACCGCGGAGTCATGGTTACCGTCAGGGCGCCGGCGACGAGCGCGAACCTCGGCAGCGGTTTCGACGTGTTCGGCGTGGCGCTCGATCGACCGGCCGACTACGTGCGGGCCGAACCGGCCGACGAGACGACGATCGAGATCACGGGCGTCGGGAGCCGGTACATCCCCGAGGACCCCGACAAGAACGTGATCGGCGCCGTCGCCGACGAACTCGGCGTCACCGCCGACGTCTACCTCGACAACGGCGTCCGTCCGGCGTCGGGGCTGGGCTCCTCGGCCGCCAGCGCCGCGGGCGCGGCCGTCGCCCTGAACGAACTGTACGACCTGGGGTACACCCGCCGGGAACTCGTGCCGGTGGCGGCCGAGGGCGAGGCGGTCGTCGCCGGCGAGGCGCACGCCGACAACGTGGCGCCGGCCCTGCTTGGCGGGTTCACGGTCGTCCGCGACGACGGCCTGACCCGGGTCGACGCCTCGCTGTCCCTCGTCGCCTGCCTCCCGGAGATCGTCATCTCGACGAGCGACGCCAGGGGCGTCGTTCCCGAGTCCGTTCCGCTATCGGACGTGGTGGAGACCGTCGGATCGGCGGCGACGGTCGTGACGGGCATGCACCGGAACGATCCCGCCCTGGTCGGCCGGGGGCTGCGCGACGAGATCGTCACGCCGACGCGGGCGGCCCTGATCGACGGCTACGAGGTCGTCGCGGAGGCCGCACTCGACGCCGGCGCCACCGGCGTCACCGTCAGCGGGGCCGGCCCGGCGATGCTCGCCGTCTGTCGCGAGGGCGGCCGCCTGGCAGTCGCGACCGCGATGATCGACGCCTTCGACGACGCGGGCGTCGACGCCAGGAGCTTCCAGACCCGGATCGGCGACGGGGCGAGCGTGATCGAGGCGTAACCCACACCGTTTTGCTCTCCCCGCCCGAGGGCGCACCCATGAGCGTCGTCGACCGCGTGGAGCGTCTGGCGGCCGACCGGGGGCTCCCCGACCGCCCCGATCTGCCGGGGTACGTCCAGCCGGTCCCCCGGGTCGTCGAGAACGTCGGGCTCCGCCTGGCGTGGGTCGTCGTGGCCATCAACCTGATCGGAACGGTCTTCGGCTTCTGGTATTACGGTTTTCACCCGCTTCCCCTGTCCGATCCGTTGATCGTCGACCAGTTCGCGATCGAACCGGTCGTGATGTGGCCGCTGGTGCCCGACAGCCCCGCGGCGACCCTGTTCGTCGCGCTGGCCATCGCCGCGTGGAAACTCGACGTGAGAGCGGAGTGGCTGGGCGCCCTCGCGTTCTTCGGCTGTCTCAAACTCGGGGCCTGGACGCCGTACGTGTTGCTCGCCTTCGGCGACTCGTTCTCGTACCTCCACGTCGCGATGTACAACTTCCTGTTCTGGAGCCACCTGGCGATGGTGCTGGAGGGGTTCGTCCTCTATCGCCTCTACGACTTCCCCGTCCGTGCGGTCGCCGTCGCGGCCGGGTGGTACCTGCTCAACGACGTGGTCGATTACTTCGTGCCGATCGTCGGCGACCCACACCACACGATCGTTCCCGCCGAGTACCGGGATGGCGTCCTCGATCACGCCGTCCCTGCCCACGACATCGCCGCCGCCGGTGCCGTCACGCTGACCGTCCTGGCGACGTTCCTGGCGCTGGCCACGCGAGTGAAGAAGCTCGAGGCCGGCGCGGTCGAGGATCAGTAATCGAGGCCGTCGCACGGAGGGGATCGAGCCGTGACCATCAGCGTTCCTCGGCCGCGTCGAACGCGTCCAGTTCGTCCCGACACCACCGTTCGTACAGGGCTGCCCCCGTTTCCTCGGCGATCGACAGGGCCGTCTCGATCCGGGCCCTCGCGGTGGCGACGTCGTCGCGCTCCCGTGCCAGGCGGCCGAGTTCGAGCAACCCGCGACACTCCTCGATTCGGGCGTCGAGGGATCGCGCCGACCGGAGCGCGCCGTCGAGTCGCTCCTCGGCGGCGTCGAGGCCCCCCGCCTCCCGGAGGCAGACCCCGTGGACGCGCTCGATCCGGAGGCGCTGCCAGGGGTCCGACACGGCGTCTAGGGCGTCGATCCCGTCCTCGGCCGTTTCGAGCGCCCCGTCGGCGCGTCCCGCCGCGAGGCGGGCGAGTGCGAGTTCCCGCAGCGCCTCGACCGTTCGCTCGGCGTCGCGTCCCCGGGCCGCCTCGACCCCGGCTTCGGCGTGTTCGATCGCCGCCTCCGCGTCCCCCTCGACCCGGGCGACCCGGGCGAGCAGTCCCCTGGCGGTCGGGATCTCGTTTCCGGCCTCGATGCCGGTGGCGACGTCCAGCGCGGTCCCCGCCGCTTCGCGGGCGCCCTCGAGGTCGTCGACCAGCGTGCGATAGGCGGCCCGGTTCAGGAGGAAGACGGCCCGATTGCGATCGTTCCCGATCGTCTCGACGCCGTCCAGGGCCTCGCGGAGTCGCTCCCTGGCGGCGTCGAGGTCCCCCAGTCGCAGCAGGAGGTCGCCCAGGTTGCCGGCCGCGAGGGCGGCGTTTTCCCGATCCCCCACCTCCGTCGCTCGGTCCCGCGCCGCGTCGAGGTGGTCCCGCGCCGCGGCCCACGCGCCGCGTTTGACGGCCAGGACGCCGAGGTTCATCTCGTCGGCCGCGACGCTGGCGGCGTCCCCGATCGACGCGTCGATCGCCCGGCACCGCTCGAAGGCGTCGGTGGCCGCATCCAGGTCTCCTCGGCGCCAGTGGACGACGCCCTGGTTGCTAAGCGCCCGCGATCGGCGCCAGGGGTCCTCGACGGCGGCGAACACCTCGCCGGCGTGTTCGAACTTCTCCAGCGCGGCATCCAGGTCGCCCCGGTCGAGTTCGACGGTGGCGACGTCGTGGAGCGCTCTCGCCTCGAGGGTCCGATCGCCGAACCACTCGGCCAGGTCGCGCTCGCGCCTGGCCGTCTCGAGGGCCTCGTCGAGGTCCCCCGTCTGTTTTCGCGCCCAGGCTTCCGCCGAGAGCAGGAGGCAGGCCGGCTCTTTCGGGGACTCCCCGTCCCAGCGATCGAGGCCGGCGCGGGCGCGTTCGATGGCCCGGTCGTACGCTCCCCGATCGTTGTCGATGCTGGCCAGGAAGTAGACGGCCTCCATGACCGTTTCCTCGTCGTCCGACCGTTCCCGGACGTACTCGAAGTGCCGTTCGGCCTCGTCGTAGTCGCTCCGGACGTAGTAGCTCCGGCCGATGGAGAGCAGGGATTCGTGGACTGTGTCCTCGGCGTCGCGCTCCCGGGCGAGTTCGAGGGCGGCCTCGTGGTTCTCGATGGCGACTTCGTGGGCGTAGACGTCCATGGCGTCCTCGCCCGCCCGTCGATAGTACTCGAGGGCCTGCCCGTCGTCGCCGGCCCGTTCGTAGTGGTGGGCGACGGCCGCCGCGCCCGCGGCGTCGCTCCCGGCGAGCGCACTCGCGACCGTCGCGTGGCGGTCCCGGCGTTCGTCGGCGTCGAGACGGTCGAGGACGGTCTCCCGGACGAGGTCGCTGACGAACCGGACGCCGTCGTCGCCGACGCGCTCCCAGACCCGCGCGCCGACCAGCACGTCGACGTACTCCCGGAGGTCGGGTTCGGACAGGTCGAGGACGCTCGCCAGCACCGACAGCGGGATCGTCGGGCCGATCACGGCGCTGGTTTCGAGGACGGTCTCGGCGGTGGCGTCGAGCGCGTCGAAGCGAACGGCGATGGCGTTCTCGATCCGCTCGGGCATCGGAACCGACGCGTCGTCGGCGCCGGGGTAGAGGCCCCGGGCGGGATCGATCCGGCCCTCGTCGCGCAGCGCGCCGACGAGTTCCCCGACGAACAGCGGGTTGCCGCCGGTGCGCTCCTGGACCGCCGCGACGAAGTCCGCCGGCATCCTCGGCGCCTCGACGTCGAGCAGCCCGGCGATTAGCGTCCGTGTCGCGGGACGGTCGAACGGCGACAGGTCGACGACGCACGGGTCGACGTCGCCGAGCCAGTCGTCGGGCGTCCGGAGGTCGTGCTCCGCCGGGAGGTCCTCTTCACGATACGCGCCGATCAGGAGGAAGGGGCCGTCGACGGCGTCGGCGACGAACGCGAACAGGGCGAGCGTGCCGGCGTCGGCCCAGTGGAGGTCGTCGACGAAACACGCGATGGGATCGTCGGCGGACAGCGCGTCGGCGACGTCGTCGAACAACGCCCGCCGGCCGGCCTCGAAGGCACCCTCGTCGCCCGCCGGGCCGACCGAGCGTCCGAAGGGATCGGCGTCGGTCGCGGCGAGCGCCTCGTGGAACGGCCCGTACGGTTCGTTGGCGTCGCGGGCGCACTTCCCGTCGAGGACGTCGAACTCGCGCTCGCGGGCGGTCGCGAGCGCCTCCCGGACGAGGCTGGTCTTGCCGACGCCGGCCTCGCCCGTGACCAGGACGGTCCGGCCGTCGCCCTCCGAAACGGCGTCCAGCGCGGACTCCAGGATTTCGAGGGCGGCCTCGCGGTCGGCAAACCGGTCCGAGTCGCCGCCACCCACTCGAAGGACCCCGTCGGCCGACATCCGGGCCAGCGCGCGCACGAACGAACCGACCCCGTCGTACCGCTCGATCTCGCTCAGCGGAACCGCGGACGACCCGTCGCCGTCCTCGATCCGGACGGTTTCGGACTCGTACCGCCCGCGCAGTTCGACCGCCCGTGCTCGTCCCGCGTCCGTGAGAGCGTACGCCCGTCGCTGGCCGTTCTCGTCGGCCGTCGTCCGCTCGGTAACGAGGCCGCGTTCCTGCAGTTCGGAGAGGGCCGAAAGGACGCCCACGCGTTCGGCCACCGACTCGGACGGCACGTTGAGCGCGGCACAGATCGCCGGGATGTCGCTCCACGCCGTCGTGCCCGTTCCCGTTTCCGTTTCCGTTCGGCCGAGGAGATGAAGGAGCACGAGGTCCGTTCTCGGCGTGGACACCATCGTTTCGCACGACGTCGCGATCGGGCCTTAAACCAACGGCCATAGGAAGTGGCACTTACCACTCGTTCCGGTTCGAACGAACGCGGTGGCCGGTCCGTTCGCCGTCGGGATCGGTCCGGTCGTCGGAGGCGCGACGTCGTCACTCGTCCAGCCCGGTGGCGAGAGGATCGCCCCGGACGATCCATGTCGCCCGACTGTCCCCAGATCGTCAGTAGCCCAGTCGTTCGAGCGCTCGATCCAGGTCCTCGAGGTACTCCTCCCCGAACAGTCGGACGTGGACGAGGAGGGGATGGAGAACGTAGACGTCCCGGCGCGTCTCGAAGAACCCGTCGGCGATCCGCCGGCGGTCCCGGTAGCGGTCGAAGAACGGGTCGCCGCCGGTGTCGGTCCAGTCGACGTACGACAGTTCGATCTCGGGGTGGGCGTAGTAGGTCGCCGGGTCGAGGAACGCGACGACCCGACCGTCCCGTGCCAGGACGTTCGTCCGCCAGACGTCGCCGTGGATCAGGGCCGGCCGATCGGGTTCCCGGAGGAGCCCGTCGAGGTCGGTCGACAGGGCAGCCAGTCGTTCGGCGAGGGCCCCGGTCAGCGGCCCGTGCTCCCGGGCGCCCTCGGCCGCCCGTTCGAGGCGGTGTTCGCGGTAGAAGTCGATCCACGAGACCGTCCAGGGGTTCGGCTGTTCGAGCGGCCCGTCGAGCGTGTCCCGCGGAAACCCGACCGCCGGGGCCGTCACGTCGTGAAGTCGGGCGAGGTGGTCGGCCAGGTCCCGTTCGACGGCGGGCGTGATCTCGCTCGTCCCCTCGACGTACTCCAGCACGAGCAGGTCGTCGGACGCGTGGTGGACCGTTGGAACCGGAAGGTCGCTGTGCTCGGCCAGGTAGCGGAGCATGAAATCCTCGACGGTCAGCGGGGTGTCGCCCACCTTGGCGACACGCCGGCGGCCGTCGGCCAGGTCGACGCGATACGCATCGCCGATCATGCCGCCGCCGAGGGATTCGACCGCCGAGACGGGCGTTCCCAGGGCTCGTTCGACCCGTTCTTCGAGCGCGTCGGACATCCGGATTCGGGTGAGACCTCGCGGTCGCCGGGCCTAATCCCATCGATCCGGCGTTCGATCGGGATCGGGGTTCCCGGGAGAAACGTTTTACTCCGCCGATACGATCCCCTCCTGTGCAACCATCTCGCGACGGCGTCCTCGGGGGACTGGTGGTCCTCGTCGGTCTCCTGACGGCGTTCATCCTGCTCGACGTTCTCGGGACGGTCTTCTTCGCCGTCACGGTCGCGTACGCGTTCACCCCCGTTTACCGCTGGCTTCGTCGACAGGGCCTCCCGGCGTGGTGGGCGAGTGCCGTCACGACGACGCTGACGTTCGTCGGGGTGATCGCTCTCTTCCTCCCGATCGCGGGCGTCGTGTACCTCCGGCGGCACGAACTCATCGCGTTGCTCGGGGAGGTACCTGACGCGGTCACCCTGTCGGTCGTCGATTACACCGTGACCGTGGGCATCGTCGACATCGTCGAACCCGCGAGCACGTACCTCCGGGGCCTCGCGCTGGGGCTCGCCCAGACGACGCTGGTGTTGCTGATCAAGTTCGGGCTGTTCGCGATCGTCCTCTTCGCCCTGTTCATCGCCCAGCGGGACGCCCACGAGGCGGTCCTCGCGGTCGTTCCGGGCCAGTATCAAGACGTCGTCGCGGCGCTCGAAGCGCGCGCCAGGGCGACCCTGTACGCCATCTACGTCCTCCAGGCCCTGACGGGGTTCGCGACGTTCCTGATCGCGCTTCCGGTCTTTTTCGCCCTCGGCTACGCGTTCCCGTTCTCGCTGGCCGTGATCGCCGGGGTCCTCCAGTTCGCGCCAATCGTCGGCCCGAGCGTCCTGGTCGGGGGCATCGCCGTCTACCACCTCGCCGTCGGCGATCTCGGCGCCGCGATCCTGGTCGTCCTGGTCGCGGGAACCCTGGTCGCGTGGCTCCCCGACTTGGTCGTCCGCCCGCGGTTCGCGAGGCGAACCGCCCACCTCCCCGGAAGCCTCTATTTCATCGGGTTCACCGGCGGTGTGTTCAGCCTGGGTCCCATCGGGATCGTCGCCGGACCGCTCGTCGTCGCGCTGTTCGTCGAGTCGGTGTCGCTGCTGGCCGACCATCGGCGCGACGCGGAGCACGTCGAGGACCCGGGGACGGCGGCGGACGACGGGCCGGCGGCGGTAGCCGACCCGGCCTCGGACGCTCCCCCTGCCGACCAAGAATCCACCACCGGCGACTTGCCCCCCGACACGGAACCTGGGAACGGCGAGGATCGCCAGTAACCGGTCCGACGCTCCGGACGGGGGATCGATTTGGACAACGGCCACCGGGTCGATTTGGGGTAAGCCACATGGTTCTCTCGCACCTTGTAAGGATATGCCAAATGAAGACGTCTCACGGAGGCGGTTTCTCGGGCTCTCCGCCGGGGTCGTGGCGACGGGAATCGCCGGATGTAGCGCACCGACGGGAACGACGGCGGACCTGGAGGCGACCACGACGACGGTCGGGGACGGCCCCGAGACCGGCGCGAACGACGGGGACTCCGGGTCGGTGTACACCCGGGTGTACGAGGAGACGATCGGGTCCGTCGTGCTCATCGAGACGGCCGCTGGACAGGGAACGGGGTTCGTCTTCGACGATCGCCACCTGGTCACGAACGCCCACGTGGTCGGGGCGTCGGAGACGGTACAGGTTCGTTTCGGGGACGGCGAGTGGCGGACCGGCCGGGTCGTCGGCAGCGACCTGTACAGCGACCTCGCGGCGGTTCGCGTCGAGGACCGGCCGGCGTACGCCCGCCCGCTCTCGCTGCTCGCGAGCGACCCGTCCGTGGGGCAGGAGGTGGTCGTCATCGGGAACCCGTTCGGCCTGTCCGGGACGGTCACGACGGGGATCGTTAGCGGGATCAACCGTTCGATCCCCGGACCGACGGGGTACAGGATCCCGGACGCGATCCAGACCGACGCCGCCGTCAATCCCGGCAACAGCGGCGGCCCGATCGTCTCGCTCGACGGGGACGTGATCGCCGTCGTGAACTCCGGCGGGGGCGAGAACGTCGCGTTCGGCATCTCCGGTCCGCTCGTCCGTCGCGTGGTCCCCGCCCTCATCGAGAACGGCGAGTACGACCACCCCTACATGGGCGTGACGCTCCGGACCGTGACGCCGGCGATCGCGACGGCGAACGACCTCGACAGGCCACGTGGGGTCCTCGTCGTCGACATCCTGGAAAACGGGCCCTCCGACGGCGTCCTCCGGCGGAGCACCGAGTCCGCCTTCGTCGACGGCGAACGGGTTCCGGTCGGCGGCGACGTGGTCCTGGCGATGGACGACACGGGCCTCACGAGGGTCGAGGACCTGTCGAGTTTCCTCGCACTCCGGGCGAGTCCGGGGGCCGAAATCGAACTGCGGGTGTTGCGCGACGGGGAGCTCCGGACCGTCGAACTCGAACTCGGACGCCGACCGCCGCCGCGATAGGGGGAGGCCCCGCTGCGGTCGGAACGGGATCCCCTCGAAGGACCCGCGATCCGCACGGGCGTCGGGAGATAAAGGGCGCTCCAGGAGCGGGGAAACGGCGGTCCAGAAGCAATCCGGGCCGCTCGTCGAGGAAGCCCATCCATGGCGGATCCTTCCCCGATGGGGAAGAGCCCCCGTCCGTCGGCTTGCCGAACCGGTGCGACCCCGGACGAAGATACAAGCCAGGGTGCTCCCTACACGCCGCCATGGAGGGCCAGGATCTCGTCGATCTGCTCCGGTCCGATCACGAGACCGCGCTCGCCGCACTCGGGTCCTCGACGGCGCTGTACGCGGTGACCGGCGGGACCGTGGACGCCGAGCACGTCCACGCGGCGGTGTCCGCCGAACTGGCGGCGGCCGAACGCGGGTTCGAGTCGTGGGGTCGCGACGAGTCCAATGATCGAGTCGCGTCGCTATTCGAGACGACTGCAGCGACGGTGGCCGACAACCGCGACGCGATCGGACGACCGGACGACGAATCGGAGGTTCTGGATCACGAATTCGGGGTGCCGTCGTTCGACGGGACGGCCGACCGTCTGGGAGGGCTGCTCGGCTGGACCCTCGTCGCGACGGCGATCGTCGAACAGGCGGCCGATTTCTTCGCCGGCCACGCCGACCCGGACACCGCCGACACCTACCGCGACGTCCGCGACGACCTCGAGCACCTCCGGGACCGGACGGCCACCGCGATCGAACTCGACTGCGAGTCCGACGGGGATTGGTCGGCCGCCGAAGCGGCGGCGAACGACGTCATCGAGGCGGCGTTCGGGACCTACCGGGAGACGCTCGCGTCGCTGGACGTCGACCCCGACCGGACGTGATCCGCCGGTTCGCCGGTCGTCGTCCCGCTAGAGTTCGGCCGGTTCCAGCAGCACCGGCAGCGTTCCGGGGATCACCATCGCCACGCTCCCGGCGAGGGTGAGGTAGCCGCCCCAGGTCAGCACCACGGCGCCGGGTCCCCCGCCCGCCACCCCCTCGTAGACCAGGACCACGAGGCCGATCGTCGCGAGCAGCAGTCGCGACCAAGACGTACGATCTAGCAGGGCGAGCGACGCCAGTGCGGCGAGCGCGAGCATCGGCACCAGCGGGCCGACGACCTCGCTCCCGTTCGCCGCGTCCGACGCGGTCCGGAACCACGGCGACAGCCCGGCGACAAACGTCACCAGCGCTCCGACGGCGGCGAGCCCCGCGTCCCCCGGTCCGCGAGATCGGCCATGGTCGAAGCCCTACGGAGGATCGACGTAACCCCTTCGGCACGGTCGGACGTCACCCTGATCCGCCGGTCCGGCCGAACCGAGGCGGACCGCGAACCGCCGGTCGTTCAGGCGGTCGATCGGGAGGGTTCGACCCGCGCCGTCGCGTCGTCCCTCGGCGGCGTGATCGTCACCGCAGTGCCATCGGTCGTCACGGACACGCCCCGGACGAACCCGTCGGGCCCGGCGACGAGGACCGTCGTGTTCGCGATCGGTCGCCGGAGTTCGGTTCGGGTCCCGTCGACGATCCAGCCGCCGTCGGTCCGGTTTCCCCGAGCGTCGAGAAGTTCCCGGGCCGCGTCCGCGAACGCGGTCGCGTTGGCGGCGTCGTCCCACCGGAGGACCCAGACGAAGTGGACGTCGCCGTCCCGGCGGACGAACGCCAGCCGGTCGTTGCCCCAGCCCGTGGCGGCCGCGGCGGCGCGGTCGGTCGCCACCCCGTTCTCGAGGGCCGTCCGGACGAACGCCTCCCCGAGTCGGTCGGCGACGACGCCCGCGTAGGGCGTCCCCCCGTCGTCGATCGCGACGGCCAGCGGTGCCGGCGGCTCCGCCCCCGGCGACACGCGATGGAGCACCTGCTCGCTGGTCCGGGGCGGGTCCTCGTACACGGCCGCGAGCGCCGCCGGATCGTCGACTCGCGATCGCACGTAGCGATACCCGAAGACGTACTGGGCCATTCCGTATCGCCCGAGGCTACCCCGAGGGTACAGATCGTAGACGCGTTCGGTTCGGTCGATTCCCGTCGTCCCGTTCGGCAGGTAGCGGTTCACATAAGCGGTCTCGATCCACACGGCGGCGCCCTCCCTGACGCTCCGGCGAACGAACCGACCGTCGGTCGTCGCCGGTTCCGGGACCCCCCTCACCAGTCGGGTCGGCCGGCGGTCGGCCACCTCCAGGTAGTGGGCGAACTCGTGGGCCAGGACGGGTTCGACGGCCGTCGCGGACGGCTCCTCGCCGGGGTAGATCCGGACCGTGCCGAACCCCGTCGTGACGCCGCCCTCCATCCGCTCGAACGCCGACTCGTTCCCGCCGCCGGTCGCCCGGACCCCCACGAGCCGGTAGAACTCGAGGAGCGGCGCGGGTCCGCCCGCCGAGACGTTGTTCGCGGTCCCGAAGAGCGCCGATCGGTTTTCGACCACCCTGACCGCATCGGGCGGCGAAGCGTCGGTGCCGGCCACGTCCTGCACCCGGGCGAACACGACCCCGGGATCGACCGGGAGCGATCCGCCCTCGACGGCGACGTCGGGCGGCCCTCCCGTCGCGGTCGCGGTGGGCGGTGGGTCGTTCGTCGTCGTCCGCGCGGCCTCCGTCGTCTCCGCAGTCTCCGCGGCATTCGCGGTCTCCGTCGACGCCGCGTCCGTTGCCGTTCCCATCGTTCCGTCACCGGCGATGGGCGCGCTACAGCCCGCGATAACGAGGAGCAGGGCGAGCCCCACCGCGGACGGCCCGAGTCGAGGCTGCATCGCCCGGTCAGGGCGCCGACGTCGTTCGGTTACTCACGTCGACCGCGTCCTCGGCTTCCTCCGGAAGGGTGACCTCGATGGCCGCCCCGTACCCGCCGAACCGTCGCGTCACGTCAGTGACGGTCGTTATCTCCTGTCCCTGGGCGGTCACGGTCTGGTTCACGTGGACGTGCGACTGGAGCAGCCGGTGATCGTCGGTCGCGATCCACACCGTGCCGTAGAGTTCGTTGACGTTCGACGCGTTGAACGTCTGACTCCGGACGTCCTCGAGGGCCTCGAGGTCCGGATCGAACCGCAGGACGTAGGCCGGCGTCCCGTCGACGGTGGTCTCGTTCACGAGCGAGACGGTGGACGCGTTCAGCAACGTGCCGTGGACGCGGACGGTGTCGTAGGCCTGCCAGGTGGTGCTGAAGTTTTCGCTCGCGTCGAACCGGATCCACTCCGACCCGAACTGCCTGACGTACTGCTCGTTGCGGACGAACACCGTCCGGTCGACGATGTACAGGTCCTGGCTGATCGTCCGGCCCATCACCGACTGGACGTACTCGGCGCCGAGCCGTCGGTCGGCCGCGTCGATCCGGGCCGTGTAATTCGTCGTCACGTTCCTGGTGACGCCCCCGGCCGTCGTTTGCTGGTCGATCGTCGCGGTCACCCGGTAACTCGTCACCCCGTCCATCCAGGCCAGCGCGTCGGCTCTGACCTGCCGGGCCTGCTCCGATCCGGTCCGGGTTCCGTCCGCGGTCGTCTCCCCCGCGACCGTTCCGGCGACGGTCGTCTCCGCGGCGGTCGTTGGGGTGGCCGTCGAGCCATCGGGGGCCGTCGTGGGGTCCGGTTCGGTCGTCGGCTCCTCACCCGGAGCCGTGGTGGTCGGGTCGGTCCCGCCGAGCCCGGCACACCCGGCCAGAACCAGGGTCAGCGACAACGCGATCGCGAGGAGGGCGCTTCGGTTCATTCGTTTCACGCCCATTACGAGAAGGCCACCGTAAATGCTCCGGTGGGACGGCGACGGGACGTCAGTCGCCCGGATCGCCCCGAGGAGGGGACCGGGAACGAGCGGATGAAGTAGCTGCGCCCGTAATCCTGCACAACCGTGAGCGACGCCAACTCCGGACCGCTGTCGCCCGATCGCCCGGACGTCGAGCGCGAGTTCCGCGTGGAGGCCCCGTTCGAGCCGGCGGGCGACCAGCCCGACGCCATCGAGGAACTCGTCGCGGGGTTCCAGTCGGGGATGGAGCAACAGACGCTTTTGGGGGTAACCGGGTCGGGCAAGACCAACACCGTCTCGTGGACGATCGAGGAGCTCCAGCAGCCGACGCTGGTGATCGCGCACAACAAGACGCTCGCCGCACAACTCTACGAGGAGTTTCGGGAGCTGTTCCCGGACAACGCGGTCGAATACTTCGTTTCCTACTACGACTACTATCAGCCCGAGGCCTACGTCGAGCAGACCGACACCTACATCGACAAGGACGCCTCGATCAACGAGCAGATCGACCGCCTGCGCCACTCCGCGACCCGATCGTTGTTGACCCGCGACGACGTGATCGTCGTCGCCTCCGTCTCGGCCATCTACGGGCTGGGCGACCCGGCCAACTACGAGGACCTGTCCCTGCGGATCGAACGCGGCCAGGAGATCGACCGCGACGAACTCCTCGGGCGACTGGTCGACCTCAACTACGAGCGCAACGACGTGGACTTCACCCAGGGCACCTTCCGCGTCCGCGGCGACACCGTCGAGATCTACCCGATGTACGGCCGGTACGCCCTCCGAGTCGAGTTCTGGGGGGACGAGGTCGACCGCCTGACGAAACTCGATCCCCTGGAGGGCGAGGTCAAGAGCGAGGAACCCGCCGTCCTGGTCTACCCCGCCGAGCACTACTCGATCCCCGAGGAGCGCCTGGAGCGGGCGATCGAGGAGATCGAGGCGTTGATGGAGGAGCGGGTCCGGTACTTCGAGCGCCAGGGCGACCACGTCGCCGCCCAGCGCATCGAGGAGCGCACCACCTTCGACCTCGAGATGCTGCGCGAGACGGGCTACTGCTCGGGGGTCGAGAACTACTCGGTCCACCTCAGCAACCGCGAGTCGGGCGAGGCCCCCTACACCCTGCTGGATTACTTCCCCGACGACTTCCTGACGGTGATCGACGAGTCCCACCAGACCCTCCCGCAGATCCGCGGGCAGTACGAGGGCGACAAGTCCCGCAAGGACTCGCTGGTCGAGAACGGCTTCCGCCTCCCGACCGCCTACGACAACCGGCCCCTGACCTTCGAGGAGTTCGAGGCGAAGACGGGACGGACGCTGTACGTGTCCGCGACGCCAGCCGAGTACGAGCGCGAGACGAGCGACCAGGTGGTCGAGCAGATCGTCCGGCCGACGCATCTCGTGGACCCCGCGGTCGAGGTGGCCGACGCGACGGGGCAGGTCGACGACCTGATGGACCGCATCGACGAGCGGATCGAGCGCGATGAGCGCGTGCTCGTCACCACCCTCACCAAGCGCATGGCCGAGGACCTCACCGAGTACCTGGAGGGCGCCGGAATCGACGTCGCGTACATGCACGACGAGACCGACACTCTGGAGCGCCACGAACTCGTCCGGTCGCTCCGCCTGGGCGAGATCGACGTGCTCGTCGGGATCAACCTCCTCCGCGAGGGCCTGGACATCCCAGAGGTGTCGCTGGTCGCCATCCTCGACGCCGACCAGGAGGGCTTCCTCCGGTCGGAGACCACGCTCGTCCAGACCATGGGCCGGGCCGCCCGGAACGTCAACGGCGAGGTGGTGCTCTACGCCGACGACGTCAGCGACGCCATGGGGTCGGCCATCGAGGAAACCCGGCGCCGCCGGCAGATCCAGCGCGAGTACAACGAGGAGCACGGGTTCGAGCCCCGGACCATCGAGAAGGCCATCGGCGAGACGAGTTTGCCGGGAAGCAAGACCGACACGTCCTCGGTGGCCGGGGAGGGGCCGAGCGACGCCGACGAGGCCGCGCGGTTGATCGAGGAACTGGAGGAGCGAATGGGGGACGCGGCCGACAACCTGGAGTTCGAACTCGCGGCCGACATCCGCGACCGGATCCGCGAACTGCGCGAGGAGTTCGACCTGGAGGGCGGCGAGCGGGAGGACGGGGTGGCGCCGGAGCGGGACGCGGACTTCTGAGAAGTGAACGATTTACAAACATAGGCCAGTGTCCCGAATCGTTTTAATCACCTGGGCTGGAGATAATAACCCTTAACTGTCGATACCCGAACCGCTTTCTCATGCCTGCCCTCCGGACGAACGGCCTGACGAAGCGATTCGGCGACGTCACGGCCGTGCAGGATCTGGACCTCACCGTCGAGGACGGCGAGGTGTTCGGTTTCCTCGGCCCGAACGGCGCGGGGAAGTCCACGACGATCAACGTGGTGCTGGGCTTTCTCGACCCGACCGAGGGAACCGCGACGGTCTTGGGTCACGACGTTGCCAACGAGTCGCATCGAATCCGCAAGCGGATCGGCCTCCTGCCGGAAGCCTTCGACGTCTACGAGAACCTCACCGGCCGCGAACACGTGGTCTCGGCCATCGAGACGAAGGGCGCCCACGACGACCCTGACGTTATCATCGACCGGGTCGGTCTCGATCCCGAGGACGCCCGCCGGGCGGCCGGCGGCTACTCGAAGGGGATGCAACAGCGCCTGGCGCTGGGGATCGCGCTCGTCGGCGACCCGGACCTCCTGATCCTCGACGAGCCCTCGGGCGGCCTCGACCCGCAGGGGATCAAGCTCCTCCGGCGGATCGTCCGCGAGGAGGTCGAGCGCGGCGCGACCGTGTTCTTCTCCTCGCACATCCTGGGCCAGGTGGAGAAGGTCTGCGACCGCGTCGGGATCATGGCCGACGGCGAGATGGTCGCGGTCGACACGATCGAGAACCTCCGCGAGGAGATCGGCGCCGGGGCGGTCGTCGAGGCCACCGTGGACGAGGTGCCGGACCTCGAGACCGTCCGGTCGATCGAGGGCGTCCGCGAGGTGTCCGCGGCCGGCGACGTCGTCCGAATCACCTGTACGACGCCGGAGGCGAAGATGCCCGCCCTCCGGCGACTCGACGACGCCGGGACGGTTCGCGATCTCGACGTCGAGGACACGTCCCTGGAGGCACTGTTCGAGAAGTACACCAACGGCGGGACGGGCGACGAGATGCGGGATGCAGCCGACGGTCCTGCAGCCACCGCCCCGGCCGAGGACGACGCCACCGCGGCCCCGGGAGGTGAGGACTGATGGGGATCTACACGGTCGCTCGCGACGACTTCCGCAACGCCCGCCGGTCCTACATCGTCCTGGGCGTGATCGGGGTGTTCGCCGGGCTGATGGCGCTCATCTTCTTCTCGGAGATGACCATCTACGACGAACCCTACCGGACGCTGTTCGACGCGGTGGCGTTCGTCGCGTTCGTCTTGCCCCTGTTTCTCGCGCCGCTGTGCTACCTCAGCATCGCCGGGGATCGCATCAGCGGGACCATCACGTACGTCATGGGGCTGCCCAACCGGCGGTGGCAGTACTTCGCCGGGAAGTTCCTCTCGCGGTTCGGCGTCGCCGCGGCGGCCGTCGTCCTCAGCACGGCGGTCGGGTTCGCGATCTCTGCGGCCACGTTCGTCGACTTCCCGGACGTCGAGCGCTTCCTGCTCTTCGGTGGGGTGTCGTTGCTCTACGCCCTCGCGTTCGTGAGCCTCTTCCTCGCGATTTCGGCCGGTGCCCCATCGCGATCGCGCGCCATGTTCGGCGCGCTTGGCGCGTACTTCGTGCTGGTGCTGTTCTGGTTCGGCTTCCTTCCCTTCATCAACCTCGAGACCGCGCTCGACACGATCGCCGACGTCCCCGGTATTTCCCTCTCGGAGACGTCCCGGACCTACATCGGGTTCCTTTCCCCGGCGACGGGGTACCTCCAGGCCAGCAAGGCGGTGTTCGCCGGCGTTATCGATCAGTATCCGGCGTTCCAGCAGTTCAACACCGACGACAGGATGTACGCCGAACTCTGGTTCAACGCGGCCGTACTGCTGGCGTGGTCGGCCATCTCGTTGGCGGTCGGATACCTCTCGTTCGAGCGATCGGAACTCGGTTAGCCGGGAGTCGGTGGGGTCCGGCTACGGGTTCTCTCGCGATCGGTTTCAGTCGATCGAGTTCCGGCTATCCTGCCAGCTCGACGAACGCGAGGAGGATCTGGGGAACGGCTAGGAGGACGACTCCGACGACCATCAGGACGGCCGGGACGACGAGCAACCCCATGTCGGTGAACAGCCAGAGGCCGAGGCCCGCCAGGATCGCGAGCATTCCGATCAGTCGCAGGAGCCACGCGAACGCTCCTTCGAGCCCGAAGTCCGCGAACACGTCGACGAGTTCGAGTACTTCGTCCATACGGGGCCCGATCACGGCTCGAGCGACTTGACGTTTGTCCGTCACGTTGGGGATCCGTCACACTCGAGCACGGTCCCGGGACGGCGTCCGGTGAACCGCGAATATCCGGCTGTCATTACCCGATGGTATCACCAGATTTTAGCCCGTCGAACGCGCACCCTCGAACATGCACGGAGGTGCTGAACCGTGGTAAGCGGGGGAGTCGCGCTCGGACTGACCGCGCTGACCCTGGCCGTCTTCACGACCCTGGGGATCTGGTACACCCGGGGCCGCGTCACGACCGTCGAGGACTTCATCTCGGCCCGGGGCAGCGCCGGACAGGGAATGACGACGGCGACGTTGATCGCCTCGGTCATGGGCGTGTGGATCCTCCTCGCCGTCCCGGAGGCGGGGGCGGCCTTCGGCGGCATCGCCGCGGTGGCCGGGTATGCCATCGGCGAGGCGCTCCCGATGCTCGCCTACGCGAAACTCGGGCCGCGGATCCGCGAACTCATCCCCGAAGGCCATTCGCTGACCGAGTACGTCTACGCCCGGTACGGGGTCGCGATGTACGTCTTCATCCTGATCGTGAGCCTGTTCTACATGTTCATCTTCCTCGCGGCCGAGTTGACCGGGATCACGAGCGCGCTGAACCTGGTCGCGGGCGTCCCGCGCTGGCAGACCGCGGTCCTTGTCGGCGGGTTCGTCCTCGTCTACACGGGGTACGGCGGCCTCCGGGCGAGCATCTTCACCGACACGCTCCAGACGCTCCTGCTGTTGCCGCTGCTGGTCGCCACCTTCGTCGGCGCCGTGATCGCCCTCGGCGGGACGGGGGCGGTTCACGCCGCCATCGTGGCCGAGGACCCGGCACTGATCGACCCCGGGTTCTTCGCGGGGCTTCGCTTCGGCGTCTGGGTGGCCGTCGCCATCCTCGGGGCCGAACTCGTCAACCAGACCTGGTGGCAGCGCATCTACGCCGCCGAGGACGCCGACACCCTCCGCCGAGGGTTCGGGGTCGCGGCGGTCGCCAACGCGGTGATCGTCTTCCTCGCGGGCCTCTTCGGCGTCCTCGCCAGGGGGCACGTCGACGTGGTCACTGCCGCGGGGAGCGCCGACTACAACGCCAGCATCGCGCTCTTTCTCCTCCTGGAGGAGGCGTTTTCCGACCCGTTCGTCCTCGGGATCACCCTGCTCGCGGTCCTGCTGGTGATGAGTTCCGCCGACACGCTGTTCAACGCGATGGCGAGCGTCGTCACCGCCGACCTCCCACGCGTGCTCGCCGACCCGACCGACCGCACGCTCCGCCTGGGTGCGCGAGCGCTCACCGTCGTCGTCGCCCTCGCCGCGATCTACGTGAGCCTCCGCGCCCGGAGCGTCCTCCGACTGTTCCTGCTGGCCGACCTGCTGGGCGCGGCGGTGATGGTGCCGCTCCTCTCGGGACTGTACTCCCGGCGCGTGACGGGTGGTGGCGCCCTCGTGTCGGGGCTGGCGGGGCTCGCCGTGGGGGTGACGTACTTCGGCGGGATTCGGACGTTCGTTGCGGGGCTCCCCGGCGTTGCCATCCTTCCGCCGGCCGACAACCTGATCGCGTTCCTCGGCGCCGCGGGCGTCTCCACGCTCGGCGTTCTGGTGACGATCGCGCTCTCGACCTCGCGGTTCGACCTGGGGCGCCTCGACAGCGAGATCCGCAGCCTCGACGACGCCGCCCGGGCGGACGGCGGGCCGGGCGAGTCCGACCGGCACGCAAGCGGGGACGAGGACGCCGACGGAGGTGATCGCCCGTGACTCTTGGCCCGATCGCGTTCGGGATCGTTATCTGGGGTGCCGTGCTCCTTGCGCTCGGCGTGTTCGCGTACGAGGTGTACGTGCTCCTGCGAGGCAACGGCTGGCTCGGCGGCGACCGTCCGGCCGGGTGAGGGGCTCCGGTCACCCGTCAGAGCGACTCGAGGAACCGGTCGAACGCCCCGCTCTCGGCGTGCACGTGGGCGTAGGTACCCAGCGTCCGGTACTCCGTGAGGCCGTCGTGGTTGCCGTCGATCCCGTCACCGCGCTCGGTCTCGAAGGCGAAACGGCCGTCGCCCGCCACGTCGGCCCGCGAGTAGTGGAACTCGTGCCCCCGGATCGATTCGCCATCGCTGGCGGTGAGCGTCGGTTCGCGCGCCCGGAGTTCGACGTGGTCGATGGCCTGAGGGCGCTCGTGCATCTCCACGCTGGCCGGGAGGACCCCCGCCATCTCGTGGGTTCCCCCGTCGGCGGTCGTCAGCGACTCGGTCAGGGCCATCAGGCCGCCGCACTCCCCCAGGATCGGGAGGCCCTCGGCGGCCCGGGTGGCGAGGGTATCGAGGGCGGAGCTCTCGGCCAGGTCCGCGGCGTGGAGTTCGGGATAGCCGCCGGGCAGGTAGAGGCCGTCGCAGTCCGGGAGGTCGTCGCCGGCCGTCGGGGCGAACGTGACGATGTCGCCCAACGCCTCGAGGCGTTCCATGGTTGCCGGGTAGACGAACCGGAAGGCGTCGTCGCGGGCGACCGCGATCCGGGCGTCGGTGTTCGACGGTGAGGTCGAATCGGCAGATTCCGGTTTCGGTGGTTCTCGAGCGATATCGAGAAGACGATCGACCCCGAGTTCCTCGGTGGCAGCGTCGAGGGCGTCCTCGTCGAGGGGCGTCTCGTCGCCCATGTGGAGTCCCAGGTGCCGGTCCGGGATCTCGAGATCGTCCCGCGGTGGGATCCGGCCGAAGTAGGTCAACTCTTCGGGGAGGGCGTCCCGAATCCCGGACTCGTGACGGCCGCCGTGGGCCTGCTGGGCGATCACGCCGGCGACGTCGACGTCCCGTTCGGCCTCGTCCTCGACCGCGTTCGCGTACTCCCGGAACCCCAGTGCCGTCGCGGCCACGCTCTCCATGCCGGCGCTCGCGTCGACGACCAGAACGACGGGGAGGTCGAGCGTCGCCGCCACCCGCGCGGTCGAGGCGACCTCGCCGTCGTACAGCCCCATGACGCCCTCGACGACGCAGGCGTCGCCCTCGCCGCGCCAGTAGTTCCGGCGGGTCCCGTCCCGGCCTTCCAGCCAGGGATCGAGCGTCCGCGACGGGCGGTCGGCCACGACCGCGTGGTGGGAGGGGTCGATGAAGTCCGGCCCGGCCTTCGCGGGCTGGACGGTCCGTCCCTCGCGCTGGAGCGCGCGGATGGCGGCCAGGGTGGCGACGGTCTTCCCGACGCCCGAACGCGTGCCGGCGACGACGAAACCGTTCATCGATCGTCGGTTGGAACGGGAGGGAAAGAAGCGTTCGGATCCGCCGTCGCTGTCGTTCCCAGTTGCTGGAATCCCGCCGACCGTTTATCCGTGCACCGCCAGGATTTTAGGCTGCCCAAAATGAACGTCGCCGACGACGCCACGGAACTGATCGGAGAGACGCCCCTCGTTCGACTGGACTCGTTCGCGCCGAACCTGGCCGGGAAGGTCGAGTCGACGAACCCGCTGTCGTCGATCAAGGACCGGATCGCGGTCGCGATGCTCGACGCCGCCGAGGACGACGGGCACGTCGACGCGGACACGACGATCGTCGAGCCGACGAGCGGGAACACCGGGATCGGCCTCGCGTTCGCCTGCGCGGCCCGGGACTACGACCTCGTGCTGACGATGCCCGAGTCGATGAGCGCGGAGCGCCGGTCGTTGCTCCGCGCGCTCGGTGCCCGACTCGAACTCACGCCGGCGGACGACGGGATGGCCGGGGCGATCGACCGGGCGGACGAACTCGCCGACGAGATGGGGAACGCGTTCGTCCCCCAGCAGTTCCGGAACCTGGCCAACCCCCGAATCCACCGGGAGACGACGGGGGCCGAGATCTGGGCGGACACCGACGGGCAGGTCGACGTCGTCGTCGCCGGCGTCGGCACCGGCGGGACGATCACCGGCGTTTCGGAGTACATCAAGGAGGAGAAGGGCGCGGACCTCATCTCGGTCGCGGTCGAACCGGCGGCGTCCGCGGTTCTCTCCGGCGACGACCCCGACAGCCACGATATCCAGGGCATCGGCGCCGGGTTCGTCCCCGACATCCTCCGCGAGGAGTTGATCGACGAGGTCGAGACCGTCACGGACGACGAGGCGAGGCGAGCGACCCGCCGCCTCGCGAGCGAGGCGGGCTTGCTGGTCGGGATCTCCTCGGGCGCGGCGCTGGCCGCGGCCGAACGGGTCGCGACCGCCCCCGAACACGAGGACGACCTGGTGGTCGTCGTGTTGCCCGACTCCGGCGAACGGTACCTCTCGACGGACCTCTTCGAGAGGTGATCGTCCGGACCGTCACGACCCCGCCGCCGACCGGCCGATCACAGGAACTCGATCTCCCGATGGCCGTTCGTGACGTGGACCTCGAACGTCATCGTGACGACGTCCTGTTCGACGAGGTTCCAGTACACTTCCGCGAGGTCGTCCGGATCGAGAAAGGTCTCCGGGCCGCGATTCGTCGACTCGACCGGCGTCGGCGTTCGAATCTGCCCGTCGATGACCACGTGGGCGACCTGCACGCCCTCGGAGCCGAGTTCCTTGGCCATCGACTGGGCGAGGCCACGGACGCCGAACTTGGCGCTCGCGAACCCGACGGCGCCGGCCCGTCCCCGGACCCCCGAGGTCGCGCCGGTGAAGACGATCGTCCCCTCGCCCCGCTCGACCATCCCGTCGACGACGGCGGCCGAGCAGGCGTACCCCCCGCGGACGGCCACCCGCCACGCCCGCTCGAAGGTCTCGGCCGTCCCGTCACGGATTCCGGACCAGGCGGCGCTGCTGGCGTGGTTCACGAGGACGTCGACGGGGCCCAGTTCCTCCTGCACCGTCACGAACGCGGCGTCGACGTCGTCGGCGTCCGCCAGGTCGGTCGGGACCGCGGCGGCCCGGGTCGGGAGGTCCTCGGCGAGCGTCTCGATGTAGGATTCGGTCCGGGCGAGCAGTGCGAGCTCGAGCCCTTCGTCCGCGAACTTCCTGGCGATCGACTCCCCAAGTCCCGGCCCCACGCCGGCGATCACGGCAACCTGTGACATACCTCCGGTTGGACGATGAGCGGTTAAACCCTGGGGTGGGTTCGGGATCAGCGGCGTCCCGGACTCCCGGACGCAACGGTTTCCTGGCTGGCCGCCGAAGCGTCGGGTGACGCTCCCGGATCCGGGTCGTGATCTCCAGTGAACGACGCACCGCCAATCCCACGCCTTCGAGACGCCCCGACCGATCGCCTCCTGACTGGCCACCTCTGGCTCCAGGAGTGGGTCGACGGTCGCCCCTGTCGGTTCAGACTGCGGGACTCCGGCGTCCTCGAGGTGGGCGACGGCCACCGCCGTTTCGACCCGGGGGACGTTCCGCCGCCGTATCGGGCCACGGTTCGCCACCTCCGGGAAGAGCTCGATCGGGGCGCCCTCCGGGACGCCGTGGAGGACGTCGAAGCGGTCGCCTTCCTCGGGGTCGCCACCGTCCGCGAACGGGTCGATTACGACTGGGATCGCGTCCCGCCGTTCCTGGGGTACGACGTGTGGCTGGCCGCCGAGGGCCGGTTCCTCCCGCCGGATCGGGTCGAGGCGATCTACGAGGGCCTCGGCCTCACGCCGATCAACGCCGTTCGCAAGGAGGTGCGGGCGACCGATTTCGATCCCGAGGACTCCCCGTTCCCCGAATCGAAGTGGTACGACGGTCCTGTAGCGGGGATCGTGGTTCGGAACAAAACCGGCGACCGAGGGCTCATTTCGAACCCGGTGGTGGTCGGTGGCGAGGATCGGGAAGTGGACGCCGCTGGTGACGACGGGACGTCTCCGGACTCGGAAGCGCTCGCTCGCGAGGTGACGACCGATCGCCGGATCGACCGCGCACGGGAGCGCATCGAGACGAGTGGGGGACAGGCCAGCCCCGAGGCGGTCGTCGAACGACTGCTGGAAGGGATTCATCGCGAGGAGGGCCACCGGGTCGACCGTCTCGCGGACGAGAACCGACGAGCCTTCCGCACGGCCGTCGCGGCCGCGGTGCGTCGGTCGTTCGCGGACGAGGAGTGATCGCGCCGGCCGTCGCCAGCGCTACTCGTAGCGGAGCGCGTCGATCGGGTCGATCCTGGCGGCCCGCCAGGCTGGGTAGAGTCCGGCCAGGACGCCCACCACGACGCCGAGGACGATCGCGACGATCGGCCACTGCAGGGGATAAACCACCGGGACCCGCGGGACGAAGGCTTCGGTCACGGCCCACCCTCCGGCGAGTCCGACGACCGTCCCGACGGCTGCGCCGACGACGCCGAGGATCGCGGCCTCGGTGAGAAACAACTGGAGGACGTCGCGGTTTTCCGCGCCGACGGCCTTCATGATGCCGATGTCGCGGGTTCGCTCGGTGACGGAGACGAGCATGATGTTGGCGATGCCGACGGCGCCGACCACCAGCGAAACCAGCGCGACGGCGGTCACGAACCCGGTGAGCGTGTCGAGGATGGCGTCGAGGCGACCGATCAACTCGTCGCTGGTGTCCAGCATGAAGGTCACGCCCTCGTCGCGCTCGCCGGCGTCGGAGGCGTCGCTCTCGAGGTAGGCCCGTGCGTCGGCCTTCGCCTGGTCGACTTTCCCCGGGGCCGCCTCGACGACGATCCCGCCGAACCGGGCCTCGCCCTCCTCGACGCCGGCGGCCGTCAGTTCGTAGTAGGGATCGATCGGCACGTAGAGACGGGGCTGGTCCCTGAAGCCCTCGATCGGACTCCGAGGGTCGTCGTCGTTCAGGATCCCGACGACGGTCGCCTCGATTTCCTGCCCGAAGGCCAGCACGAGTGTCACGTTCTCGCCGACGGTGACGTTCCCCTCGAACAGCGCGGCTGCGGACGGATTGAGTACGGCTTCGAACTCCCCCTCGCGATAATGACGCCCACGCTCGATCTCGTCGGGTCGGAGAAACCCGTCGCCGGACGCGACGACGTTTCCGGACAGCGGCCGGACCGTGTCGTCGTGTCCCACCGCCTGGGCGAACAACAGGGAATAGGCGTGGGCCTCCTCGACCGACGACAGGGACTCGATCTCGGCGGCGTCCCGGCGGGTGAACACCGCCTTCGCGGTGGCGGCTGGATTGCTGTCGGTCCGGTTCGCCGGTGCCGCCCAGGCGTAGACGGTCCCCTCGTCGTCGAGGCTGAGGTCGCCGACGACTCCGGCCCGGACGCTCGCCCCGAGCGTGACGAAGGTGATGACGGCGGCGACGCCGATGACGACGCCGAGGACGGTCAGGCCCGAGCGCAGGCGATGGCCCGTGATCGCTCGCAAACTCATCCGGAGACTCTGGCGGAGCCTCATCCGTCGACCTCCAGTGACCTCGTCCCGTCTCCCTCGTCCACTGTTTCCCGCCGGTCGCCGTCGAGGTCCTCGATTCGCTCGACGGCACCGTCGAGCAGGTGGACGATTCGGTCGGCGCGCTCGGCGACGTGACGTTCGTGCGTGACCACGAGCACGGTGTTGCCCTCGGCGTGGAGGTCGTCGAAGAGGTCGAGGATGCGGGCACCGGTCTCGGTGTCGAGGTTGCCGGTGGGCTCGTCGGCCAGCAGGATCGCGGGGTCGTTCACGAGCGCGCGGGCGATGGCGACGCGCTGGCGCTGTCCGCCCGAGAGTTCGCTCGGCCGGTGCTCGGACCGGTCCGCCAGGCCGACCCGCTCCAGCAGGTCGCGCGCGCGGTCCCGGCGATCCGACCGCGACACGCCCCGGAACACGAGCGGGAGGGCGACGTTCTCGAGGGCTGTCAGGCGGGGCATCAGGTTGAACGTCTGGAACACGAACCCGATGGATTCGGCGCGGATCCGGGTCCGTTCCCGGTCGCCGATCCCCGTCACCGACCGGCCGTCGATCTCGATCCGGCCATCGGTCGGGGAGTCGAGACAGCCGACGAGGTTCATCAGGGTGCTCTTGCCCGACCCGCTCGGGCCCATGACGGCCGTGAAGCTCCCGCGCGGGAGTTCCAGCGAGACGCCGTCGAGGGCCCGGACGGGCTGGCCGATTCGGTAGATCCGGCGAACCTCGTCCAGGGCGACCGCTGGCGACTGGCCGGAGGGCATGTTCGATGGCTGCGGGACCGACGCCAAAAGGGTGTCGAGAGCGTGACGTCCCGCGATACCGAACGAGCTACTCGTACCGGAGGGCGTCGATCGGGTCGGTCTTCGCGGCGTTCCACGCCGGGTACAGCCCGGCGACGACGCCGACGACGACGCCGACGAGCACGGCCACGCCCGCCCAGAACGACGGGAAGACGTACGTCTCGATGCCGATCACTTCCGTCGCGGCGTAGCCCACGCCGGCACCGAGGACGGTCCCGAGGATCGCTCCGACGACGCCGAGGATCACGGCCTCGGTGAGGAACAACTGGAGGACGTCGCGGTTCTGGGCGCCGACGGCCTTCATGATGCCGATTTCGCGGGTGCGCTCGGTGACCGACACCAGCATGATGTTCGCGATGCCGATCGCGCCCACGACCAGCGAGATGAGCGCGATCCCCGTGACGAACCCGGTGAGGAGGTCGAGGATCTCCCGGATCTGGCCGAGGAGGTCCTCGGCGGTCTGGAGCTGGAAGCCGTAGTCCGCGGGGAGCGAGTTCCTGGCGTCCGACTCGTTGTTCAGATACGCGAGGGTGTTCTCTTTGGCGGTGTCCACGTTGGTTGGATCGCCGGCGTCGACGATCAGGAACAGGAACCTCGACGCGCCGACGACACCCGGCGAGGCGTAGATCCGCGGCGACGTCGAGAAACCCTCGGCCGGACTCAGGCTCTCGTCGGACGCCAGGACCCCCACGACCGTCAGGTTACTCGATTCGCCGGCGGCGTCGACGGTGATCGTGTCGCCGACGGTGACGTTCGTCTCGAACATCGCGGCGGCGCCCGGCGTCAGAACGGCCTCGTCGGTGCCGGCCTCGAAGGCGCGGCCCGCGGCGAACTCCTCGTTGGCGAGGTACGTCGGTGCGGTCACCCGGAGCGCGTCTTGCCGGGTCACGGTCTGTCCACGGTACTGTATGGCTTCCGTGAGCCAGATGGTGTAGGGTGTCACGCTCTCGACGCCTTCGAGGTCGCCGACTGCGTCGACGTCTCGGCTCGTGAACACGGGTTGAGCACCGAAGCCCGGGCCGCCCTGGTCGGTCCCCTCGGGGCCGGCGTTGACGTAGATGTTGCTTGTCTCATCGCTACCCACCTCCACGAGGATGTCCTCCTGGAGGCTGGCGCCGAGGGTAACGAAGGTGATGACGGCAGCGACGCCGATGACGACGCCGAGGACGGTCAGGATCGAGCGCAGCGGATGTCCGCGGATCGCCCGCCAACTCATCCGGAGGCTCTGGAGCGGTTTCATTCGTCGGTTGTCTCCTGCAGGTCCTCGATTCGCTCGATCGCCCCGTCCAGCAGGTGGACGATCCGCTCGGCGCGCTCGGCGACGTGGCGCTCGTGGGAGACGACGAGGATCGTGTTCCCGTCGTCGTGAAGGTCGTCGAAGAGGTCGAGGATGCGGGCACCGGTGTCGGTGTCGAGGTTGCCGGTGGGCTCGTCGGCCAGCAGGATCGCGGGGTCGTTCACGAGCGCGCGAGCGATGGCGACGCGCTGACGCTGCCCGCCCGACAGTTCGCTCGGCAGGTGGTCGAGGCGATCCCCGAGGCCCACCTGTTCGAGCAGTTCGCGGGCGCGCTCGCGCCGCTCCGAGGCGGACCAGCCGCGGAACACGAGCGGGAGGGCGACGTTCTCGAGCGCGGTCAGGCGGGGCATCAGGTTGAACGTCTGGAACACGAACCCGACGGCAGTGCCCCGAACCGTCGTCCGGCGCCGGTCGCTCGCCGCGGAGACGTCCTCGCCGTCGATCTCGACCCGGCCCTCTGTGGGCGAGTCGAGGCAGCCCACGAGGTTCATCAGCGTGCTTTTGCCCGACCCGCTCGGGCCCATGACGGCGGTGTAGGACCCCTTCGGGATGTCCAGCGTCACCCCCTCGAGCGCGTCCAGGGGTTCACCGACGTGGTACGTCTTGCGGACCTCGTCGAGGTAGACGGCGGGCGCCGGGGGGGTGGCCGTGGCGTCGTCCGTCGCGGAATTCATTGATGGATTTACAGTTTGGGCAGACAAATATGTTCCGCGCAACCGGTTCGGCATCGGCGACCCGGACATTCAAACCCTCGCCGCACGGATACCCCTCCATGAAATCGTCCGAAGGCACCGACGAAGGGAAGCGGCGGGCTGGGGAAGCGGCGGCCGAGGCGATCGGGGACGGCATGGTCGTGGGACTCGGCACCGGCAGCACCGCGGCCCACGCGATCCGGGCGATCGGCCGCCAGGTGGACGCGGGGGTCGACGTGCGCGGGATTCCGACCTCCTACCAGTCGCGGCGACTGGCGATCGAGTCCGGCGTCCCGCTGACGTCGCTCGACGAGGCGGACGGCGTCGACCTGGCCATCGACGGCGCGGACCAGGTCGCCGGGAGACAACTGATCAAGGGCGGCGGCGCGGCCCACGCCCGCGAGAAGGTCGTCGACGCGAGCGCCGACCGGTTGCTGATCGTCGTGGATCCTTCGAAGCGAGCCGAGACGCTGTCACTCCCCGTACCGGTCGAGGCGTTGCCGGACGCCCGTTCCCTCGTCGAACGACGCGTCTCGGCGGTCGGCGGCGAGCCCGCGCTCCGCGCCGCCGAGCGCAAGGACGGCCCCGTCGTCACCGACAACGGCAACCTCGTCCTGGACTGTGATTTCGGTCGGATCGAGGATGCCGGGTCCCTCTCGCGGACGCTCGCCTCGATGCCGGGCGTGGTCGCCCACGGGCTGTTCGTCGATCTCGCCGACGCCGTCTACGCCGGTACCGAGGACGGCGTCGAGGTGGAGACGTACGACTGAACGGACGACGCGCCGGGCGTCGCCCGGATCGATCCGGTCCCGCCGCTCCTCGGTCGACGGGCGAAGAAATGGAGGCCGCGCTGTAAGGCCTTACAGGTCGCGGGGCTGGACCGTCTTCCGGTCGTTCGCTTCCGCGCGGCGGGCCGCGTCCTCGAGGAGTTCGGCGACTTCCTCGTCCAGTGCGTCGTAGAAGTCCGACGCGACGTTCTTGTCATCCAGCGCTTCCTTGACCGCGGCTTTGACGATGAGGTCTGCCATACGCGGCGAAGTTGATCCAGATGCCTTATAAGAGTTCCTGTATCGTCGTGGTACAGGGGCTGAAACTCCCGTTAGTGGGTCCCCGTATCGTATTTGATAACAATTGTATTGGGGGTTACTAACAGGCGACCGTTCCGGGAAACCAGTCGCGCCGTGGACCCGAACGTCGGATTTCGACGGGGAGCCCCTGCCGAGCCACCGTCGTCACGGGGGACACGGTCGATTTGTGCGGATGATCGACCTGATCGGCCGCCCGTCCGTCGGTCTCCGCCTCGATTCCAACGCGGCGGATTACGAGGGGATAACCAATCGGGAAAGATAGTTCGTGAATGACCAACCAGAGTGAACTAAACACAATCAATAATGATAGAATAACCCTCGGACATTGCACGATCGCAAACTCACAAGTGATTTTGGACAGGTTATATAAGCCCTCAGTACGAAGGGTTGCATGTAGGACGGACCCCGTCCAGGAACGCACCATGCCACAATGTGACCACTGCGGCGCGCACGTTTCCGACCAGTTTGCCCGCGTCTTCGAGGACGACGGGGGGCGCGTACTCGCGTGCCCGAGTTGCTCGGCCAACGCCGGCATCGCCGAAGTCGCGCTGGAACGTGCCCGTAGCACCTGACCGCCAGACGTCCAGCCCGAACGACCGTCTCTCCCGACCTTTCTCGTCGCTTCGAGACGACCCGGCCCCGGGACTCCGCCTCGCCCTGACTGCGCGTCGAGTCCGGGCCCACCTGCCGTCGCGCCGGGACCGTCGACCGGGAGCCCCTTAGTTCCCGCTCCCAAGGTCACTCCCGTGACCGACCACTACGTGTACGTCCTCGAGTGTGCCGACGGGACGTTCTACACCGGCTATACGACCGACCTCGAGCGCCGCGTCCGCGAACACGACGCCGGCGAAGGTGCGAAGTACACCCGGGGCCGGACCCCGGTGTCTGTCGTGCACGTCGAGCGGTTCGACTCCCGATCCGCGGCGATGACTCGCGAACACGAGATCAAGTCGCTCGCGCGCGCGGCGAAGGAACGGCTCGTCGAGTCGTCGACCGAGCACGAGTCCTGAGTCAATCGTCGGCGCTGGCCGCCCGCCAGTCGGTCCGTTCCCGGTCGAGACGGCCCGCTTCCTCGACGAGGTCCCGCCCGAGTCGCTCGACCCGCTCCCGGAGGTCGTCGTCGACGAACGCCCGGCCCTCCGGCGCGGTCTCGTCGACCTCGAACCGGTCCGACGCGTTGCGGATCCCGACCTGGTGAGGGATCACCCGCCCGTGTACCCCCCGAACCGTGATCCGGAGGTGATCGAGCGTGCTCGCGTACGACCCGCCGCCGGCGGTCGCCAGGAGCCCCACGACGGTGTCCTCGTACTCGTCGAACGAACAGTAGTCGTGGAAGTTCCGGACCGCCCCCGAGTACGACCCGTGATAGACCGGGGACCCGAGGATTACGCCGTCGGCCCCCCGAACGCGTTCCGTCAGTCGTTCCGCGTCGCCCTGCTCGGCGTCGTCCAGGTCGGGATCGAACACCGGGAGGTCGTACTTCCGGAGGTCGATCAGGTCGGTCTCCGCGCCGCTCCGCTCGGCGGCGTCGAGGGCGTACTTCAGTGCGGTGCGAGTGTAGCTTCCGTCGCGCAAACTCCCGGCGACGGCGACGATGGTGGGGGGACTCATTGTCGGCGATGGGGTCCTGACGGGTAAAGGGGCGTCGCCCGCGGGAAAATCGACCGCTGCGGGGACATCGACGATGACCGCCCTCCGCGGGTTTTTTCGGCCACCCCGCGCATGCGCCGATATGGACGCGATCTCGTTCGGGACCGACGGCTGGCGGGCGACGCTCGATACGTTCACGGCACCGCGGGTGCGGACTGTCGGACAGGCGGTCGCCGACTACCTCGCCGACGAGGGCCGGGCGGGCGAGACGGTCGTCGTCGGCTACGACGCCCGACCGACCTCGCGGGGGTTCGCCGAGGAACTCGCCCGGGTGCTCTGTGCCAACGGCCACGACGTCCTCGTGCCCGAACGCGACCGGCCGACGCCGCTGGTCGCCTACGCAATCGTGGACCGGGGCCTCGCGGGCGGCCTGATGATCACCGCCTCGCACAACCCGCCGGAGTACAACGGCGTGAAGTTCATCCCCGACGACGGCGCGCCGGCGCTCCCGGAGGTAACCGACGCCATCGAGGCAAACCTCCGCGAACCGGAGTCCCTGCCCGAATCCGAGTGGGGCGAGGTTCGCGAGGTGGATCTCGTGGACCCCCACGCCGAGCACGCCCTGGACTTGGTGGGGAACGGCGTCGAGGAACCCCTCAGCGGGCGGACGATCGTCTACGACGCGATGCACGGCAGCGGCCGCGACACGACCGACGCGCTCCTCGAACGGGCGGGCGCGACCGTCCAACGCCGACGCTGCTCGCAGGACGACGCCTTCGGCGGGACCCCGCCCGAACCGAGCGAGGAAAACCTCGAGGCCCTCGTGGACACCGTTCGCGACGGCGACGCCGACCTCGGGATCGCCAACGACGGCGACGCCGACCGGATCGCCGTGGTCACGCCGGACCGCGGGTTCCTGGACGAGAACCGCTTCTTCGCCGCGATCTACGACTACCTCCTGGAGGACGACGTCGGCCCCGCCGTCCGCACCGTCTCGACGACGTTCCTGATCGACCGGGTGGCCGAGGCTCACGGCGAGTCCGTCGTCGAGACGGCGGTCGGGTTCAAGTGGGTCGCCGACGCCATGGGAGAGCACGACGCCCTGATCGGCGGCGAGGAGTCCGGCGGGTTCTCGATCCGGGGGCACGTCCCCGAGAAGGACGGCGTCCTGATCGCCCTGCTGGCCGGGGTCGCCGACGCCGAAGAGTCGCTCGACGACCGCGTCGACCGTCTGCTCGACGAACACGGCGAGATCCACCAGGACAAGGTTTCCGTCGACTGCCCCGACGCGGAGAAAGCCCGGGTTCTGGACGACCTCGAGGGCGAGATCCCGGACGCCGTGGCGGGCGTCGACGTCGAGGACGTGGTGACCGTCGACGGGTTCAAACTCCTGCTCGCCGACGGGTCGTGGCTGCTGGTTCGCCCGAGCGGGACCGAGCCGAAACTGCGGGTCTACGCCGAGGCCGAGAGCGAACGGCGGGTGGACGAGTTGCTGTCCGAGGGCCGAGCACTGGTCGAGGTAGCCCTGTAAGCGGCGGGAGTAACCCCGTCCGACTCCTTCAGGTCCGCCCCGCCGTCCACACGGCGCGCAACCGACCGTCCGGCGTTTTCCCGTCCAGGACGTCGAACCCCAGGTTCTCGTAGAACGGGCGAACGTCTGCCTCGAACGCGGCCGAAAGCGCGCCGCGCCCCCCGGCGCGATCGATCAGCGCCCCGCCGATCCCCTCGCCACGTCGGCGTCGCCGGACTGCGATCGCCTCGACGTGGGCGTCGATCCCCCGCTCGAGACCACCCTCGACGCCAACCCGGGCAACCCAGTCCGGCGCGTCGTCGGGCGGGACGAGGACGCACGCGCCGAGCACCCGATCGTCCGCGACGGCGACGAGGACGTCCCCCGCCTCGATCCGGGCAGGCAGACCCTCGGCGTCGAGCATCGCCGCGTCCAGCACCCGCCTGACGTCGACCCGGTCGGCCGGTCGCGCCTCACGCACGTGCATCGTCGGCGGAGCCGTCGCGAAGCCGGTCGATCTCGGCCAGGATCTCGTCGATCGATGGGCGGTCAAACGTCGATCGCCCGCTGTAACTCCACGCGATTTCGGGCTCCTCGCGGACGTCGATCACGAGCGCCTGGGGCATCCGTCCGAAGAAGTCGCTCAACCGGCCGAGCAGGCCGAACCGGACCGGCTGGTCGGTCGCGCCCCCGATCGCGACCTCGGGGTCCGCGAGCAGGGGATAGGGCAGGTCGTAGGCGTCCTGCCATCCCTGGAGCGTTTCGGGCGCTTCCGGAACGACCGAGACCACTTCCGAGCGGCGGTCCTGGAACTCGTCGTACCGGTCGGCAACGGCCTGCACCTGCTTTCGACAGTTCGTACAGTAGTAGTCACGCTGGAGGAGGAGACAGAGGGCGTCGTGCTCGTTCGCCAGATCGTCGAACGAGCACGGGTCCGCCCCCGCGCCGACGTTCGGGAGCGTGAACTGGAGGTCGACGGTCACGCCGTACGGTACCGGCTGGCCGGACAAAAGGATGTCCCGGGCGTTCGGGGGGATTTCAGTGGCTACCGTCGGCCACCCGCCACGACCGACGGGAGGACGCCACTTATCCACCCCTCACCATGCGCAACACGGTCACGCGATCGGTCTCGACGGGCTGGTCCTCCGGGACCGGGCGACCGTCAACCAGCACCGAGACCTCGTGTGGACTGTAGCCCACGGCCTTCGCACAGTCGGCGTACGTCGGCTCCTCGAGGTCGACTTCGTGGGTCTCCCCGCCGGCGACCTCGACGGTCACGTGCATGAGCGGTGGTGGGGGAGACGACGATTTCAGGCTGTCGTTCGAGAACTCTCCGTCGAACTCCAGGGTCGCAACGTCGGTTCAGGTCCCGGGTTGCGGTTCTGTGTCGTCGGAGACGCCTTCGTCTCCGGCTTCACCCTCGGCTTCGACCGGCTCTTTCGGTTCGCCCCGCGCCCGATACAACGCCCGGAAGCCGAGCACGAGGGCTCCCAGGCCGAGCAGGAGCGCTGCGAGATCGAACACCCACCCGACGAACGGCACGAGGGCGAGCACGCCGACCACGAGGAACCCCACCAAAAGCGCGGCCCAGCGTCCCTCGAAGTCGGTGTACGACAGGATCCAGGTGCCGACGACGTACCGACCCATGACGAACCCGATCCACAGCAGCAGCGCGAACACGAAGATGCCCATGATCGTAATCGGGATGCCGATGATCGTGATCGCGAACGCGATCAGGAGGACCGGGATCCCGATCAGCGCGATCAGGCCCGCACCGGCGGTGCGGCCGGGCGAACCGACGGTTCGCTCGCCCATTCCGTCGGTGAACCGCGGGAAGACGAGCAGCAGGGCGGCCGCGAAGGCCAGGTTCACCAGGAGGCCGTAAACGTCCAGGGTCCAGCTCGGGACCGACGGCACGAAGCTGACGCCCCCGATCGAGCTGTCGCGGGTGACGGTCCCGCCGACGGTCGCGCCGTTCGCCCGGTTGAGCTTCCCGTCGTACCGGACGTCGCCCTCGACGACGGCGTTGGGGCCGAGCGTGATCGTCTCGGCACCGGCTTTCAGGTCGCCCCGAACGGTCCCGTCGATCGTGATGCTGCCGGCGCCGGCGTTGAGGTCGCCCCCGACGACGCCGGACTGGCCGACGGTCACGCTGCCGGCGGCGCCCTCGACGTTCCCGCGGACGGTCCCTTCGATGTCGACCGACCCGGCGAACGCCCGTACGTCCCCGGTGACGGTCCCGCGTATGACGACGCTCCCGCCCATGGCGGTCAGGTCGCCCCGAACCGTTTCGCCGGCCTCGACGACGATGGTTCCGCCGGCCTGCGTCCTGTCGGCCGCCGCCAGGCCCGGAACGCTCCCCAGGACGACGAGGAGTGTGATCAGGAATATTACACCTTTCCGTGTCGAAATCCGACTGTTCATACGGCCAATACGACTTGTGATGCTATAAAATAATAGGTCGTTGATAGGTGAGCGAAGGGGCGTCACGGCTCCCGGTCGCACGCTTCCGCCGACCGAAGGGGCCGTTGACGGGATCGCCGCCGGGACCGAACGTCTTTTTATTCCCTCGCCGTACCGTCGCGGCGATGCGAGACCGCTTCCTCCGGGCCGCCCGCGGCGAACGCACCGACCGGCCGCCGGTGTGGCTGATGCGGCAGGCCGGGCGCTACCTCCCCGAGTATCACGACGTTCGCGAGGAGTACAGCTTCCTCGAGGCGATCAAGACGCCCGCCGTCGCCGAGGAGATCTCCCTCCAGCCCTACGAGCGTTTCGGCGTCGACGGCGTCGTGATGTACTCGGACATCCTCACGGTGCTCGAACCGCTGGGGTTCCAGTACCACATCGAGTCCGGCGTGGGGCCGGTGATCGAGAACCCGATCGAGGGTCCTGAGGCCGTCCCGGAGCCGGGGTCGCACGAGCCCGTGGACGAGGCCATCGACTACGTGGGGGCCCTGCTGGATCGGCTGACCGGCCACCTGGGCGGGGACGCTGCAGTCATCGGCTTCGCCGGCGGGCCGTTCACGCTCGCCTCGTACGTCCTCGAGGGCGGATCGTCCCGCAATTACGTGACGACCCGTCGCTTCCGCGTCGAGCATCCCGACGCGTTCGACCGACTGCTCCGTGCGTTCGCCGACGTCGTCGCCGATTACCTCGCCTACCAGGAGCGGGCCGGCGCCGACGTGGTGCAACTGTTCGACACCTACGCCGGCGTCCTCCCGCCCGGGGAGTACCGCGAGTTGCTGCTTCCGCTCCACCGCGAGATTTTCGACGCCATGGACGTGCCGACCATCGCCTTTGTCCGCAACGTCAGCGGCAACCTCGACCTGCTCGCCGACGCCGGCGCCGACGTCGTCGGGCTCGACTGGACCGTCGACATGGCGACCGCCCGCGAGGAACTGAGCGACACGCCGGTGCAGGGCAACCTCGATCCCGCCCACCTCTTCGGCGGGCCGGAGCACGTCCGGGAGCGGACTCGCGAGGTGATCGAGAAGGCCGGGCCCGAGGGGCACGTCCTGAACCTCGGCCACGGCGTGAACAAGGACACGCCGGTCGAGGGCGTCGAAGCGTTCGTCGAGACGGCGAAGTCGATCGAACGGTGACTGGTTCCTGACGGAATTCGACTGTACGGGACATCGATCCCCACTGGGAGGGCGTCGACGGGCGTCGGAGACGTTCACGCCCCGGGTTCGACAACAGCAGATTCGACCGACGAGCTACGTGATTATCGGTTCCATCGATAGTCCGTCGGGAGTGATCGAGACGGACAGGGCTCCGCCACCAGCCCCCTTCCAGTCGTACTCGATCGATTCGTATCCTTCGACGATGGCGGTCACCCTCGCGTCCGTTTCGAGCGGCGGGTACGACTGGACTTCCCGTTTACTGCCCGGGGACAGGTCCCACGAATCTGCCTTCGTCGTCCCTCCTTCCGGTGCAACTCGAAGGGTGAGCGTTTGCGGCCGGTCCGTTCGGTTGGTCACGATGAGCTGGGGAAGTTCCCGGGTAAGCGGTGGTTTCGTCGGCGTTTGCGTTGACGCGTCCGACGATGGATCCGGCTCGCTGGACGAGCACCCGGCGAGTAACGCGATCCCGACGACCGATGTCAGGTATTCCCTTCGGGAGGGCACAGCCGTCGATCGTGTCGATACCGGTAAACTCTTTCTGGAAACTTGGGGGCGCCCGAACGTTTTCGACCGGCTCAGCCCTCACTCCCTCACTCTCGCAGTTCTTTCACGCGCTCGACGTTCCAGGCGAAGCTCTTGCCGCCCTCGGTCGGCGTCTCCAGGACGAACGGCAGGTCCCTGAGGTCGTCGTGATTGATCACGGCACGCATGCCGTCCTCGCCGATCTTGCCCTCGCCGACGTGGGCGTGCTCGTCCTTGTTCGTCCCGCACTCGTGCTTCGAGTCGTTGAGGTGGATGCACGCCAGGTTCTCGAGACCCACTACCTCGTCGAACTCGGCGACAGTTTCGTCGACGGCTGCGGGCGTGGAGAGGTCGTAGCCCGCCGAGAACATGTGCGCCGTGTCGAGACAGACCTCCAGATCCCGTTCGCTCCGGTCGAGAACCGCCGCGAAGTGCTCGAAGTCCCCGCCGAGTTTCGTCCCGCTGCCGGCGTCGCTCTCGACCAGCACGGTCACGCCGTCGGGCACGTCGAGTTCGTCGAGCGCGCTCGCGGCGTTGTCCAGTCCGGTCTCGACGCCGGCGCCGGTGTGGGCGCCGAGGTGGACGTTGACGTACTCGATCCCGAGTTTCGCCGCGGCGTCCACCTCCCCCTGCATCGACTCGACCGACTTGCGACGGAGGTCGGTCTTGGGCGTACAGAGGTTCACGAGGTACGAGGAGTGGATCACCCAGGGTCCGACCCCGTGGTCCTCGGAGAGCGATCGGAACTGTCGGGCCTCATCGTCGCCGACGTTCGGGTCCTGCCAGACCTGCGGGGAGTGGGTGAAGATCTGGCCGCAGTTCCCGTCGTACTCGACCTGCTCGTCGACGGCGTTGTGAATGCCGCCCGCGATGGAGGTGTGGGCACCGACGCGTAGCATGTCCGAGGGGTACGGCGGGAGGGCCAAAGGGGCATCGGTGGCGGCAGGCGTGGCGGTCGTGGGGCGAGGCCGTCGGGGCGAACGGCTCCCTGTCTCGTGAACGAACCCCGTTTCGAGTGGGCGATGGTCGCGCCTCGGCCACGGCGAGTTTTCTCATCCCCGTGGAACTCGACTTGCGACGACTGCAGGCCGATTATTGATCGATAACGAAGACGCGGGTGTTCGGCCGATTTCACCCCTCGATCCGCTCGCGTGCCGCGGCCACGACGATGGGGAGCGTGATGGTGGCGTCGGCGTAGACGGAGGCGTTGCGGGCGGCCTTCTCCAGCTTGCCCCACGACCGGGCCTCGTCCAGCGTCGCCCCGGAAAGGCCGCCGGTCTGCGGTGGGTCCATCGTCAACTGGACCGCGTAGTCGTAGGCCCGCGGCGCGACGAGCATCGTCTGGAGAACGAAGTTCTTCGGGACGCCCCCGCCCACGAGGAAGGCGCCCGCGGAGTCGGCCTCGAAGGCCCGGTCGTTGAGGTCGGTCATGTCCGCCGTGGCGTCCAGCTGGAAGGCCGAGGTCTGGCCGTACATCCAGGCCTGGAGGCCGAGCACTGAATCCTGGATCGCGGGACAGTAGATCGGCACGTCGTGTTCGTACGCTGCCGCCGCGATGCCCGAGTCCTCCTCGACGTCCTCGCGCTCGTTGACGGTGGCGTTGGCTCGGCCGAGTTCCTCGGTCAGGCGCCGGATGCTCACCGTCTCCTCGACGTTCGGGAAGACCTCGGAACGGAGGTGCTCCTCGAAGGCCGCGAAGTACTCCTGGGGCAGGTAGACGTTGTAGATGCGGTCGACCTCCTCGTCGCGGAGGGTCTCGTCGTGCTCGCGGGGGGTCGTCCCTTCCTCCGGCTCCTCGCTCCCGTGGTGGTGTTTCCCGCCGATCGCCTCGATGCCGTCGTGGGTGAGGTTGGCGCCGGTGGTCACCAGGACGTCGACGTAGCCGTCGCGGATCAGCTCCGAGACGACCTCGCGCATCCCGGCGGGTACCATCGCGCCGGCCAGCCCCATGAAAACGGTCGCGTCCTCGCTGCCGAACATCTCGGTGGCGACGTCGACGGCCTCGTGGAGGTCGGCCGCGCCGATGCCGGCGTCGCCGTAGGCGTCGACGAGGTCGCCGACGGTCATCCCCCCGTCGACGCTCGCGTGGCCGATCGGATCGTGATCGAAGGTCTCGCGCTCGGGCGGTTCGTGGGTGCCGTGCGGATCGGGATCCTCGCCCTCTTCGGTCATAGCGAGGGTTCGAACGCCCAGCGGTTTGAACGCCGCGATTCCCCCTGTGATGACGATCCGGACCGGATCGGTGACGACCAGCGACGAACTCGACGGCGCGAACGAACTCGTGGAGACGGAGGACGGGTACTACGTCGTGTACGCGGCGTCCAGTCACGAGGTGGCCGGCGAGCGGAACCCGTGGATCGTCGGCGCGTCGTGGATCGCGGCCGCCATCGGACTCGGACTCATGCTCCGGGCACAACGCTTGCGTGTCGAACGGAAGTGGGAGGCCCTGAGCCAGTGTATTCGACCGCGAGAACGATCCGACGTCCCGGCCTCACAGCCCGGTCGGATGATCGACGAACGTCGTCTCCAGCCCCCACTCCGCGACCAGGTCCTGGAGCGCCCGGACGCCGAAGGTTTCGGTCGCGTAATGCCCGCCGAGAACGACGTTCACTCCGGCCTCGCGGGCCTCGTGGTAGAGTTTCCCCTTGGCCTCGCCGGTCACGAGGGCGTCCACGTCGGCCTCGCGGGCCTCGCCGAGGAAGTCGGCGCCGCTCCCGGTGACGATCGCGATGTCCTCGATCTCGTCGGGGCCGAAGTCGAAAGCCCGGACACGCCCGTCCCCGGTGTCGAGTTCGGTTGCAAGTCGATTCCGCAGTTCCTCGATCGTGACGGGGTCGGTCGTCCGCCCGCGCTGGCCGATCGTCTCCGGCCCGATCTCGCCGAAGGGCTCGCGGTCCTCCAGGTCGAGCAGGTCGGCCACGCCGGCCGCGTTTCCGAGGTCGGGGTGGCCGTCCAGAGGCAGGTGCGAAACGTACAGCGCGAGGTCGTTCTCGACCAGCGGCGTGATCCGGTCGTAGGTCCCCCCTGTCACGCGATCGAGGCCGCCCCAGACGATCCCGTGGTGGGTCACTAGGAGGTCCGCGTCGGCGTCGGCCGCGGCGTCGATCGTCGCGCGGACGCCGTCGACGGCGAACGCGACGTGCTCGATCGACCGGTCGGCCCGGCCCACCTGGAGCCCGTTGGCGCTCGCGTCCAGGTCGGCGAAGTCGACGGTTCGCAGGCGGTCGTCGAGTCGGTCGCACAGGTCCCGCAACTCCGTGGCCATCCTCACTCGCCCCCGGGGAGCACGAGTTGGCCGTCCGCCTCCTCGAGGACCCCGCGGTCGATCGCGACCCGGATCACCGCGTCGAACTCCTCGTGCGACAGTTCGTAGGCGTTCGTCGCGACCGTCTCGATCTCGTCGCGCTCGACGGGGAACTCGCGGTTCTGGAGCAGCCTGACGACCCGGTTGTACGTACGGGCGTCCGGCATCGCGGTCGACCCGGCGGTGCGGTCCGCCGACGCGGTCGAGGTCTGGCGGTCGTCGGTCGACCTATCCCGGTCATCGACCTCCTCGTCGCCGCCCTCGTCCGTCGCGTCCTCGCCGACGGAGTCCGTCGACGGGGCTCCCTTCTCGTCGTCTTCGAACACGGGTCCGTAGGGATCGCTCTCGTCGGTCTCGGCCGACGAACCGTCGTCGAAGATCGAGTCGGAGTCCGACTCGCTGGCCGCGGTCGTGGTCGGGGTCGACGGTTCCGATCCCGTTTCGTCGTCCGAAGCGTCGCCGGTTGCCGCCTCTTCCCCGGCTTCGGCGTCTGGGGTCGTCCCGGATCCGGCGTCATCGCCCGCATCCGGTTCAGGATCCTCGGGCGCCCCCGGTTCGGCGTCGTCGGCCACCTCCGGTTCGGCCTCGACGCCGGACGTCGCCCCCTTGGTGGCGGCCTGGAGCGTCGAGTCCGTGGGCCGTCGTCCGTCGAGGGAAGAGTCCACCTCGACGGCGGCGATCACCTCCTCGAGGATCGCGTCGAGTTTCTCCCGGCAGGTCGGGCAGAGCACGACGGTTCCCTGCCGTTCGGGTGAGGGGTGCAGTTCGGCGGGCACGACCGGGTATTCCTCGAGCGGCGCGTCCAGCGCCGCCCCACAGAAGTAACAGGACGAGAAGTCGGCCATGTGAGGGGCATCCGCGGCCAGGTTCTAAAGGCCTTCGAGAGGGAGATCCGGGCTTCGAGACGCGGTCCGGCGCGGCGCCGTCGATCTCCCGCTACCCGTCGGCGTGGGCGTAGACGAACGCCCGGAGGAGCTTTCCGGCGAGGGCCGCGGCCTGGCCGTCGTCGCGGTCGTTGACCTCGACCACGTCGAAGCCGACCGCGTCGGGCGCGACGGCGCGGACGATATCGCGCATCTCGCGGGGGAAGAGGCCGAACGGTTCCATGGTACCGGTGCCGGGTGCGAACGCCGGATCGGCGCCATCGACGTCGACGCTCAGGTAGACGCGCTCGGAGTCGAGGGCCGGCGACCAGTCGGCGACGTCCTCGGGCGGGATCACGGTGACGTCCGGCTCCGCGGCCCGGGCCCACTCCTCCCGGTTGCCGGTTCGTGCGCCGAGGATCACGGCCCGTTCGACGGTGTCGTGTTCGAGCGCCCGGCGCATCGCCGTCGCGTGGCTGAGCGGGTTGCCGCCGTACGCGTCGCGCAGGTCCAGATGGGCGTCGAGACAGACGATCGTCTCGGGGTCGGTCGCTCGGACCGCCGCCGGCGTGACGCTGTGTTCCCCCCCGATGGTCACGGGGAGGGCACCGTCGCTGACGACGTCCGCCAGGTCGCCCTCCAGGTACTCGAGGTACTCCTCGGCGTCGTCCCACGCGCGGACGTCGCCGTGGTCGTGGACGCCGAGGTCGGTGAACGAGCGCCCGGTCTCGCGGTCGTAGTCGTCGTACGTCTCCGCGAACCGGCGGACGCGATCCGGCCCGAAGCGCGCGCCCGGCTGGAACGTCGTGGACACGTCGAGAGGCGCGCCGACCACGACGTAGTCGGCGGCGTCGCGGTCGGCGGTGGCCCCGGGGAACATGGCGATGGGCCTCAGGAGAGGATCTTGCGCTGGTCTTCCATCTGGAGGTACTCGATCTCGTCGTCCGGCGAGAGGTCGACGGCGTCGGGGACGGAGATGGTGATCGTCTCGTAGGTTTCGAGGTCCATCACCTGGGCGACGTCGTCGGACTCGACGCTGACGACCTGGCCCTGCTTGCGGTTGATGATCGGCACCCACACCTTGGCGTCGACGGGCTGGGAGAGCGACCGCTTCTTGCCGTCGAAGACGCCCTTGGCCTCGATGCGGGCCTTCGCGCTGCCGTGCTTGCCCGGCTTGGCCGTGCTGTAGGAGCGGATCTTGCAGGCCGCGTCGTCGATCATCACGTAGTTGCCCTCCTGGAGGTCGCGAACTTCCTTCTGCTCTCTAGCCATATGGCGCCGTAATCGGAGGGGCGGTATAAACCGTTTGGAACGTCCTGGACCGGTCCTCGCGGTGGTTTCGTCGGTCTGAGCGATATCGACCGCGGCCGAGACTCGCGATGGACGGCCTCAGGCGTGCCGGTCGATGACCCGCCCGACCCGTTCCAGTCCCTCGGTCAGTTCCTTCGTCGGGAGGCCGAACCCGATCCGGAAGTACCCGGGGAAGCCGAAGAGGCCGCCGGGCGCGAGGACGACGCTCTCCTCCTCGACGACGGTCCGGCAGAACTCGCGGCCCCCGTCGAAACCGTCCGGGACGGTGACGAAACCGTTGACGCCCACCGGATCGTACCACTCCAGGTCGTACTCGTCGACGAAGGCCCCCACGCGGTCGCGGTGGTCGCGGGCCAGTTCCCGGTTCTCCGCCAGGATATCGTCCTCGCTCTCGATCGCCTGCTTCGCGACGTGCTGGCCGAAGATCGAGGGCGAGATGGTGGTGTAGTCCTTCCAGTTCCAGGCGCGCTCGACGATCGTCTCCGGTCCGGCGATCCAACCGAACCGGAGCCCCGCCAGTCCGTAGGCCTTCGTGAGGCTGGTCGTCGAGACCCCGCGCTCGCCCAGGCTGGCGACCGGCGGGAGCGGGTCGTCGGCCAGCAGGCGGTACACCTCGTCGCAGAGCAGGTACGCGTCGGCGTCCACGGCGAGGTCGTACAGGGTGTCGACGACCGCCCGGTCGTGATACCGGCCGGTGGGGTTGTTCGGGTTGTTCAGCACGATCAGGTCCGTGTCGGGCTCCACCGCCTCGGCGACGGCGTCCACGTCGAGCGTCCACTCGGGCGGATCGAGCGACACGCGGGTCACCTCGCCGAACGCCTCGGGGACGGCGTGCAGCGCCTGGTAGGTCGGCGTGATCACGACGGCGTGGCCCCCGCTCTCCGTCGCCGGGGCGGTTCCCCCGATCGCCGCCAGGAACGCCAGGAAGTTCGCCTCCTGGGTGCCGTTCGTGAACAGCACCTCGTCGCGCGGGCGGTCGTACCGCTCGCCGATCCGCTCGCGGAAGTCCGGGTCGCCGTTCGTCGGGATGACGTACCCGACCGGCCCGGGATCGGTGTCGAACCGGGACGCGTCGAGGCTCCGGATCCCGCTCTCGGCCAGCATGATGTCGGCGTCGTGTTCGTACTCGGCGAACCAGCGCTCGAGACCGAACGGTTCGATTTCCATGGGGGTGCCCACGACGCCCAAGGACAAGGGCGTTCCCGTGCCGGCCATTCCGGTGGTTCGTCGTCGCTCCCCGCGTACAACCGGGCGTTCAGTCCTCCTCGCGCTCGCGCTGTCGCATCGCCTGTCGGGTGAACTGCGGCTGGCGGGGGAACCCGCGGGGCTCGCGGAACGACCGGTAGAGCATGACGAACGTGACGAAACTGATCCCCAGCGCGACGACGGCGCCGGGGAGTTTGTCGGCCGCGTAGAGGAGCGCGGCGGACAGGAGTCCGGCGGCGAGGACGAACCCGTAGATCATCCGGCGGGCGAGTTCGCTGTAGAGGTCCTGCGGATCGCGCAGTTCGGCCCGGACGGTGAGGCTCTCCCGGTCGACGCGGTCGAGCGCCGCCTCCAGTTTCGGCGGGACCCGCAGCATCGACCAGGCGGCGTCCTGGAACTCCTCGCCCGTCTCCGAGAGGTACTGACGGATCGACTCCTCGCGGTACCCCTGCTCGGTGAGGTAGTCGGTGGCGGTCTCGATGAAGTCGAATTCCGGATCGAGCGTCACGCAGACCCCCTCGACGACCGTGGCGACCCGGAGGACCAGCGCGAGGTTCGGGGGCAAGCGGAAGGGGAACTCGTAGATCGAGTCCTCGATCTGGCCGACGATCTGCTGGACGCGATACTGGTCGACGTCCCGTCCCCGGGCGTCCTGGATCGCCAGTTCCATCACCTCGCCCATGAGTTGCCGGTCCGCGTCGGGACTCAGCGTCCCGATGGCGATCAGGGCGTCGAGGATGGCGTCGGTGTCCCGGTTGGCGACGGCGACGTAGAACTCGACGATGCGCTCCTGGATGTACTCGTCGACGCGGCCGCTCATCCCGAAGTCGTAGAAGACGATCGACCCGTCCTCCTGGATAGCGAGGTTCCCCGGATGGGGATCGGCGTGGTAGACCCCGTCCTCGATGATCATCTTGAAGTACGCCCGGGTGAGTCGTTCGGCGACACGACTGAGGTCGATCCCTTTCTCGTCGAGGGACTCGACGTCGGTGATCTTCGTCCCCGGCACGTACTTCATAGTGAGCACTGTGGGACCGGAGTGGGAATCGACGACCTGTGGGACGATAATGCCCTCGTCGTCGGCGAAATTACCCCGAATCTCGGTGAGCATTCGGGCCTCGCGTTCGTAGTCCATCTCCTGGCGGATCACCGTCGCGAACTCGTCGGCGAGGTTCTCCAGCGAGAACGCCCGCGCCTCGTCGACGAACCGCATCAGGATGGGGAGCGACCAGCGGACGACCCGCAGGTCGGCCTCGACGAGGGTTTTGACGCCCGGGCGTCGGATCTTCACGGCGACGTCCTCGCCGTCGATCGACGCCCGGTAGACCTGGCCGAGGCTCGCCCCGCTGATCGCGTCGGTGTCGAACTCGTCGAAGTATTCGTCGACGGGCCCGAGTTCCGCCTCGATCACCTCCCTGGCGTCCGCCCAGGGGGCGGGCGGGACCTCGTCCTGGAGCTGGGAGAGGACGTCGATGTACTCCGGGGGGAGCACGTCCGGTCGGGTCGAGAGTAACTGGCCGATCTTGATGAACGTCGGCCCCAGCGTCAACAGGGAATCGAGCAATCGCTCGGCCCGCCGAACTCGGGTCTCGGCGTCGACCGAGCGCCGACCCCCGAAGAGCAGGAACCGACGGCGGTCCCGCGCGTAGGCGAGCAACAGGGGCAGGAACTGCCACGCGACGACGAAGAACCGCTTGTACGCCCGGAGGAAGACCAGCGTGACCACCCCCCTTACGCGTCCTCGGGGTCGTCGGGGCTCTCCTCGATCTCGACCGTCGTCCCGGCCGCCGAGCGTTTCGGAATGCGCAGGTCGAGGACGCCCCGCTCGACGGTCGCCTCGGTCCCGCGCTCGCTGGCGTCGGGCGGGAGCGGGAGTTCGGCGTCGAGGAAGAGCGGGCGCTCCTCCTGGACGTAACGGAACTCGCGGGGAACGTCCTTCTCCCGGCTCGCCTCGATGCGAACTCGGCCCTCCTCGACGTAGACGTCGGTCGAGTCACCCGTCGCGCCGGGTAAATCCACGATCACGAGGTAAGCGTCCTCCGACTCGAGCAGGTCCGCGTAGATGGAGTCTGGCAGGTCTCGCAGGGCGTCGCGCAGCGCTGACATGGAGGGGGATTGGGTTGCAGGGGCGAAAAAGGCGGTGGTCATACCGAGAGCAGGGCGACGAACCCCGCCCCGAGCGCCGCCAGGAACAGCGCGACCAGCCCCGGCTTCGCGATCCGCCAGACTGCGCCGCGTTCCGCGGCGTCGGAGACGACGAATCCACGGCCGCCGAGGCGATCGCCGTCCCGCGCGCGGAGCGATGCTGCCCCGTCCAGGCGAGGCCCGATCACGGCGTTGACCGACCCCGCGTAGTCCAGCCCGTCGCGCCCGTAGCGGGCGTGCCCGAGGACGTGGACGTCCTCGTCGGGGTCGGGTCGGCGCTCGACGTATCGCCGGTCGCTGCCCGTGTTCAACTCGATCACTTTCAGGTCGAGGCTGGTGTTCTCGCTGTCCACGTCGGGGTTGCCCTCGATGAACCGGCGGATCCTGGCCGGTGGTTCCTCGCCGCCGTCGACCCGTATCTTCGTTTCCGTCGGGATGTTCGTCCGGGCGCCGGCCGGTTCCACCAGGACGGTCCCGGTCCCCTCGTCGACGAGGAACGGGACGGCGATCCTGTCGTCGTCGATCGTCCGCCAGGAACTGCTTTTTCCGCTGGAGCGGTACTCCTCGACCTCGAGTCGCAGATCAGGGGTTCCTCGCCGGTGAACGGCCCGTCGACCGTCCCCGCGGCGGGCCGGGCCGTCCCTTCAAGTTCCACGTGGCCGCCGTCGGCCGCGTCCATGACGGCGTCCGGTTCGCGGGCGTAGACGCGGTAGGCCATCCACAGTTCGCGCAGGCCGTAGCCGCCGCCGACCGCGACGACGAGACCACCGAGGGCGAGGACGGGCAGGGGCAGCGTCATGGTTCCCCTCCACATCGGTCGCGCATAAAGGATGGCCCTCGCCGACGGGATAAACGGCAGGACCGACCGACTCGCGAGGGGTTTTTGGTCGCCCCGTGCCAGGCTGGTGGTATGAACGACACGAGCGAGGACATCACGGAAGCCGGGTTCAAGGACAGGACCCGGATCGACGAGGCCCGCGAGGCGCTGCGGACGGTCGTCTCGAAGGTCGACCGGTCGGAATTCGTCGGCCTCGATTCGGCCGACGGGCGGGCCCTGGCGGAGTCGGTGCGGGCCGAACTGGCCGTGCCGCACTATCCGCGGGCCGCCATGGACGGCTACGCCGTCCGGGCCGAGAGCACCTTCGGCGCGAGCGAGCGCTCGCCGACCGTCTTGCGGGAGATCGAGGAGGGCCCGGTGCAGGGCGACGACGCCGTCAGGGTTCACACGGGGAGCGAACTCCCCGACGGTGCCGACGCGGTCGTCAAGGTCGAGGACGTCGAGCGGGTCGGCGACGAGATCGAGGTGTTCGACGCCGCGGCCGAGGGCGAGAACGTCGGCCCGGTCGGCGAGGACGTCGAGGCCCGGGCCGAACTCTACGAACCGGGGCATCAACTCCGGCCCTCGGACCTGGGGCTGCTGAAATCGACCGGGATCGAGACCGTGGCCGTCCGGGAGCGCCCGCGGGTGAGCGTGATCCCGACGGGCGAGGAACTCGTGCAGTCGGATCCCGATCCCGGGGAGGTCATCGAAACGAACGGGCTGACCGTCTCCAACCTCGTCCGCCGGTGGGGCGGCGAGCCGTCGTACCGGGACGTCGTCACGGACGATCGCGAGACGCTCCGCGAGGCCGTCGAGCGCGACCTCGACCACGACGTGGTCGTCACGACGGGCGGATCGTCGGTCGGCGAGCGGGACCTCATCCCCGAGGTGATCGACGAGATGGGCGAGGTCATGGTTCACGGGGTCGCGCTCAAGCCCGGCCACCCGGTCGCGCTGGGGGTCGTCGGGGAGACGCCGGTGATCATGCTGCCGGGGTTCCCGGTCGCGTGCATCGTCAACGCCGTCCAGTTCCTCCGACCGGCCGTGAAGTGGGCGGGCGACCTCCGGCTGACCGACCCGCCGACGTTCCCCGCGCGCCTGGATCGCAAGATCCCGAGCGAGCCCGGCATCCGGACGTTCGCCCGCGTCTCGCTGGAGACGAAGGACGGCGAGCGCGTCGCCGTCCCGACCCGCGCCTCCGGGTCCGGCATCCTCTCCTCGGTGGCGCTCGCCGACGGCTGGATCGAGATCCGCGAGGGCGTCGAGGGACTGCCCGAGGACGACATCGTCGCCGTGCAGGACTGGGAGTGGTTGCCGTGACCGACCGCAAGGAGTTCCGGGACCTCGCCCCGCCGGAGGAAGCCCACGAGACGATCGCGAGCCTCGCCCTCGAACCGGACCCCGAGACGGTGCCGCTCGAGGACGCCCGCGGTCGCGTCCTCGCCGAGCGAATGGACGCCGCCATCGACGTCCCGGGGTTCGACCGGGCGACCCTCGACGGGTACGCCGTCCGGGGGCGGGACACCTTCGGCGCGGACGAGGTCGACCCCGTCGCGCTCGAACTCGTCGGCGAGGTCCACGCCGGCGAGGCCCCCGACGAGACGGTCGGGGAGGGCGAGTGCGTGGAGATCTCCACCGGGGCGGTCATGCCCCCGGGGGCGGACGCGATGGTGCCGGTCGAGCAAACGGACGACAGTGACGGCGAGATCCTGTTCCGGAAGTCCGTCGCGCCCGGCGACAACGTGATGCTTGCCGGCGCGGACGTGGCCGCCGGCGAACGCGCGCTCGGGCCCGGCACCCGGCTCACGCCCCGCGAGATCGGCCTGCTCTCGGCCCTGGGCGTGGACGAGGTCCCCGTCAAGGGACGACCGACGGTCGGGGTCGTCTCGACCGGCGACGAACTCGTCAGGCCCGGCGATCCGCTCGACCACGACCGGGGCCAGATACACGACGTCAACAGCTACGCGATCGCCAGCGCCGTCGAGGAGGTCGGCGGCGAACCCCGGTTGTACCCGCACGCCGGCGACGACGTCGAGGAACTCGAGCGGATCCTCCGGGAGGCCGCCGCGGAGTGCGACCTCGTCCTCTCGTCGGGGTCCACCAGCGCGAGCGCCGTCGACGTGATCTACCGGGTCATCGAGGACAGCGGCGAGTTGCTCCTCCACGGCGTGGCCGTCAAGCCGGGCAAGCCCATGCTCGTCGGGCGCCTCGAGGGCGGCGCCTACGTCGGATTGCCGGGCTACCCGGTGTCCGCACTCACGATCTTCCGGACCTTCGTCGCCCCGGCGATCCGCCGGGCCGCGGGCTTGCCCGAACCACAGACCGCGACCGTCGAAGGATCGATGCTTTCCCGGGTCCGCTACAGCGAGGGGCGGCGGCGCTTCCTCCCCGTCGGTCTCGTCGAGGACGGGTGGGGGAACCTCCGAGTCTACCCGGTCGACAAGGGCAGCGGCGCCACCACCAGCCTCGTCGAGGCCGACGGCGTCGTCGACGTGGACCCCGACACCGAGTACCTCGGCGAGAGCGAGACCGTGACCGTCCAGCTGTTCTCGCCGGACGTGCGCCCGCCCACGCTGTTCGGCGTCGGCGAGGACGACCCCGTCCTCTCGCGCCTGCTCGACCGCCTCGACCGGCCTCGATACCTCGCTGTCGGCAGCCGCGAGGGGCTCCGTCGCCTTCGAAACGGGGTTCCGGACGTGGCCGTGACTGCGGGCCCCGTCGATCGCGAGGTGGACGCCGAGACGCTTGGGTTGTGGACCCGGAACTGGGGGCTGGTCGTCCCAGCGGGTAATCCCGAGGAGATCGAGGGCCTGGACGACCTCGTCGATCGGGATCTGCGCCTGATCAACCGAACGACGGACTCGGGGCTCCGGACGACCCTCGCGAACGCCGTCGCCGGCCTCGCCGACGAGCGCGGCGCGGACCGGCGGGACCTCGAGGCCGCCATCGACGGCTGGGACCTATCGGCACGCGCTCACGAGAGCCCGCCCCGGAAGGTGGCAGCCGGGGACGCCGACGCGGGCGTCGGTCTCCGGGCGACCGCGGAAGCGCTCGGCCTGGGGTTCGTCCCGCTCGGCGAACAAGTCGTCCGCGTGCACGCCAACCCGGACCGGACGGGGAAGGCGGGTGTTCAGGCGCTCGAAGAAGCGATCCACGACGTCGATTCGATTATCGAGGATCTGCCGGGGTACGAAACCCTGGACCACTGAGGACTACCGGCAACTGACGATCTACAACAGTTCGTCCAGCGCGGATACCCGGTAATCGGCCCGGACGCAATGCCCTCTGGCTTCCGGGGAATGACGCTCGACGTGAACCGCGTCGAGCCCGGCGTTCCAGGCAGCGCCGACGTCGCTGCTGCTGTCGCCCGCGAGGACCCCGACGTGGCCGTTGTGCGCCACCCCGAGGTCCTTCATCGCCCGACGGACGGGGCGGGGATCCGGCTTCCAACCGAGGTCGTTGCTACAGAAGACGACGGTGTCGAACCAGTCGCGGACGTCGAGTTCGTCCAGCACCGGGTTCGCGAGGAACGGGCGCGAGTGCGTGACGATCCCGGTCGGAACGTCGAGGTCGGCGACGAACCGGGCGTCCTCGTGAACGTACGAGTGGGCGGCCCGGCGGTCGCCGTCCTCCACGTCGTGGAAGACCGGCCAGAACGTCTCCGGGTCGATGCCGCGGTCCTCGAGCCAGGCGTTCCGGGAGCCGTTCAGCCCGTACCAGAGCATCTCGGCCTCCCGGTCGGTGAACTCCCGACCGAGGCGGTCGCCGACCTCGTCGAACACCGCGTGGACGTAGTCCTCCTCGACGTCGACCAGCGTGCCGTCCAGGTCCAGCAGCCAGAAGTCGTACTCGTCGGCGACCATCGGGAACGGGGAGTAGGTGAGTCGATAATAAGTGCTTTCCGGCTCCGTGTGGCCGGTTCGCACCCGCCCTACAGCGAATCGCGGACCTCGATCGAACTCCCGAGGTACTTCGTGAGGACCTCGTCGACCGAGTCGGCCCTGAACGGTTCGAGGTCCGCCCCGATTGCCGCCTTCAGCGCGTCGAGGTACTCGGGATCGGTTTCGAGGGCGGCGAACGAGACGGAATCGACCTCGACGCCGAGCGCGTCGGCGACCAGATCGCGGAAGTGTTCCTCGTCGGCCACCTCGCCCCGCCACAGGTTGTCCCGGAAGAACAGCCAGCCCTCCTCGCCCGGTTCGGCTGCCCGGCGATAGAACCGGAGGTCGACGGTCGCGGGCTCGACCGAGACGCCGGGTCGGGGATCGAACCGGACCCGAACCCGGAACGCGTAGCGGGCGTCCACGGTCAGTCGGCCCGTTCCGACTCGATCAACTGCGCCATCTCGAGGTCCTTCTCGGTCACCCCACCCGCCTCGTGTGTGGACAGCCGAATCTCGAGTTCCTCGTAGCGGATCTCCATCGTCGGGTGGTGGGCCTGTGCCTCCGCGATCTCGCCGACGAGCTGGGCGAAGTTCACCCCGCGGAGGTAGTCGTCGAACTCGAACACGCGGACGATCTCGTCGTCCTCGTGGGTCCACCCGTCGGGGAGCCCCGACTCGATGTCAGCGTCGGAAAGCAGGTCCGTCATACTCTCCCCTATCACCCCGGCGCGAAATAAATGATTGTGGCTGCCCGATCGGGAACAGCCGACAGCCTCATTCGACGCGCCGGCCAAGGCTCGCGCGTGTCCGGAGAGTTCCCGTCGTTCACCAGACGGACGCTCCTCGCGGCGACGGCGGGCGGCCTTCCGGCCCGCGCCCTCCGCGAACTCGGCCGGGTCGGCGGGGCGTCCGCGATCGAACTCCGGGTTCGCGTCTACCCCGACCAGCGCCTGGGGTGGGCCGGCACGGCCCGGGACGTCCAGCGACACCTCCGGCGATCGCTCGAGTGGCTCCACGCGGTCGCCCGCGAGCGCCTCGACCGTCGCGTCGACGTTCGGCTGGAACGTGGACCGGTCGTCCCCCGCGACCCGCTCGATTTCGACACCGAAACACGGCTCTACCGCTCGTTTCGGGACTGGCTGGACGGGACGGACACCCCCGAAGGGCCGGTGTCGCACCTCTTCCTCGCCGACGCCCCGTTCGACCCCGACCTGGGCTACGGCATCGCGAACACCCACGTCCGTGGTGGCGGCCGCCTCGGGGCCCAGGCCCTCGCCAACGTCGGCGCGACGGAGTTCTGGGACGACCGCACCGTCTCGCGCAACATGGCGATCCACGAGGTCCTCCACACCCTCGTCAGGAGCCAGGACGCCCGGGCGGCCAACGGGAGCCCGTGCGAACACGACCTCGGCGCGGTCGTCGGCGGGACGCCCGATCGGGTCTTCGTCACGCCGCTGGCGACCAGTTACGCTGGCGCGTCCGGCGGCGTGGAAACGACCTGGCACGGGACCGGCTGTTACAACCACGACCGCTTCTCGCAGTACGACGCACATTCGGACCTCGAGACGACCTGGCACCACACCTGGGTGCCGAGCGACGCGACCTGCGACGCCGTCGTCCGGTACCTGCGGGAGTGGTAACCGCCCAGGATCTATATACGGCGCCCTTCCGGTATATCGCCGGCGTGTTTCGGGGCCATGGTGTCCACTTCGATACCGATGTGAGAGAATCGGGATACCAATTATCGCAATACTGTCCCGGCCGTTGGAACGGTTCAGGCGCTCCGGATCCCTTTTCACGGGAAACCCCACAGACCCTCGGCCATCCGAACGGCCTTTTGCCGCTCCGCACTATCCTACACGCATGAGCCGTTGGCTCCAGAGCGGGATCCGACGGGACCTGTGTGTCGTCATTTACGCGCTGGACGGCCCGACCGGCCAGGAGATCAAGACGGCGCTCGAGGAACGCTACGACGACCGGCTCGACCCCCGGACGGTCCACGGCGCCCTCGACGAACTCGAAACGGCCGGGTACGTCACGACGCGGACCGACGGGTTGCACGATCGCTACGCGCTGACCGATGCCGGCGAGGCGGCGCTGCTCGACCACTACGAGTGGCTGCGGGAGTCGATCGTCGTCGGCGAAAACGGGTCGGACGAGGCCTGATCAGTTCTCGCGGAACTCGGCCGGTACCTCGGGGTCGGACGAGTCCGAGTCCGACGCGAGCCGCTCGCCGCCGAAGTCGGGATCGAACAGCTGGAGGGCGGCGTTGATCGTCGCCCAGTCGTCCTCGGCGGCGGCGTCCCGGAGGGCCTTGGTCGGCGCGGCGAGCAACTGCCCGACGACCGCGTCCGCGAGCGACTCGACGGCCTCGCGCTGCTTGTCGGTCAGGTCGCCGCGGTCCTCGAGTTTCGAGAGCGCCGTCTCCAGTTCTCGGGCCTTGATCCGGTCGGCGCTCTCGTACATGGTCGCGATGGCCTGGTCGGCGCGCTTGCGCTTGAATCGCTCCCGGAGGTGAGCCTCTTCGGCGTCGACGATGGCCTCGACGGCGGCGACGGCGTCGCGCCGACGCTCCCGGGTTCGCTCGGTGATCGACTCGAGGTCGTCCAGATCGTGCAGGGAGACGCTCTCGCGGTCGGCCGCCGACGGATCCACGTCGCGTGGCTGACCGATGTCGATCACGGTCGTGGCGCCGGCACCGTCGAAAACGCCGGCGTCCAGGATGGGGTCGTCGCTGTCGGTGGCGGTCACCACGACAGTGGCCTCGCGGAGTGCCGAGTCGACGTCGTCGAGGCCGACCGCCGTCGCCGGGACGGCCACCTCGTCGGCGAGGTGTTCGGCGTGGGGGATCGTCCGGTTGGCAACGATGACGCGCTCGACGCCGGCCTCACCGAACGCCCGCGCGGCGATCGTCCCCATCTCGCCGGCGCCGATCACGAGCGCGGTCGCGTCCGAGAGGGCCCGGTCCTCGCTCGCCACCTGCACGGCGGCGCTGCCAAGCGAGACGATGCCCTCGTTGATCCCGGTCTCGTTGCGGACGCGCTCGCCGACGTGGATGGCCTTGGTGACGGTCTCCTCGAGCATCGGGCCGATGCCGCCCGCGCCCCTGGCCTCCTCGTAGGCGGTCCGGACCTGGCCGAGGATCTGGTCCTCGCCGAGGACGAGGGACTCGAGGCCGCTCGCCACCCTGAGCAGGTGGCGGACGCTCTCGTCGTGGTCCATCGTTCGGACCGCCGCTTCGGGTGCGTCGGCCGCGTAGGTCTCGAGGGCCGCCAGGCCGGTCGCCTGGTCGTCGGTGACGACGTAGGCCTCTGCGCGATTGCACGTCTGGAGGACGAACGCCTCCTCGACGGACTCGTCGGCGAGCAGTCCCGTGACGGCGGTCGCCTGCGAGTCCTCGCTAATCGCCGCGATCGCCTCGACCGTCGCGGTCTCGTGGGAGACTGCCACGCCCGAAATCACGCCTGAACGGAACGCCATATCACGTATCACCGGTGGGGGAATGCTGCCGTCGGGGGATTCTCGGCGTAGCTACTCGCTCGGTAACCGTAAAGGTGTTCAAACCACCGAAACCTTCCCCCGAACATGTTCTCCCGTGGGGTACGGACGCGAGGAACGCACGTCGGTCGCCTGTCATCGCCGAGTTACGTTCCCTCGACGCCCGTCACGTCGTAGCCCAGGTTCTCCTCGATCGCCTCGACGATCCCTTCCTGATCCGCCGAGGCCTCGTAGTAGAACACCAGGGCGAAGCGGTTCTCCCGGAGGAGTTGCTGGCACTCCCAGACGAACTCGTCCTCCGCGACGGTCAGGCCCTGGTGCTGGTTCGAGGCGAACTCGGGGTCGTCGTTGCCGGAGTAGACGTAGACGTCGTCCGGGTCGTAGCCCGCGTGCTCGGCGATCACGTTGCCGATTTCTACGGTCACGCCCGTCATCCGAACGTCCTCCTGGAGGCCGAGGTCGGTGTGGACGACGATCCCGTTGAGATCGATCTCGCCGGGTTCGAGCAGCCGTTTCGTCCGCCGATACAGGTCCTCGTCGATGACGTCGGTCATGGGACGAACCTCGGGACGCGGTGTGAAACCCCTCACGGTTCCGGATGGGCGTCGCGTCGGCGGCGAGACGGTCGCGAGACGACGGCGTAGTCACTGGCGGGTGAAAAATACGAAAACGCGCTTCACGGGTCGCCGGCGGCGAGGGGCCGCGGCGCCCGGCACAGTGCCGCAGCCGGGCTCACAGGCGCTTGAGGTTCTCTGCGCGCGGGCCCTTCTCGGCTTCCACGATGTCGAACTCTACCTCCTGCCCCTCCTCGAGGTCGGGGCCGCCGATGTCTTCCATGTGGAAGAAGACATCCTCGTCTGCGTCTTCGGTTTCGATGAAGCCGTAACCGCCGGAGTCGTTGAAGAAATCGACCGTACCTTTCGCCATTGCATCCGGTCGGAGGTTGTCCACGTACAAAAAGGGTGTGGGTTGCAGCCCGAACTGGCCGCCAGCAGCGCCGGCGATGGGCCGGTCGCCGGAGCCGTTCCGCTCGCGAGACACGAGACACAAGACACATGCCCCGTCATTGAGTGACTCCTCACTGATGCACTCGTGGCTCCGCGACGCGGGACTGGCCGCGTACGAGCGACTGCTCGAACGCGAGATCGACGGCGGGCCGACCCACGTCGCGATCATCCAGGACGGCAACCGGCGGTACGCCCGCGAGCACGGGGGCGACGCCAACGAGGGGCACGAGGCCGGCGCCGAGACCACCGAGCAGGTGCTCCAGTGGTGTCAGGACTACGGCATCGAGGAGTTGACCCTCTACGCGTTCTCGACGGAGAACTTCGAACGCCCCGCGGAGGAGCGCGAACACCTGTTCGACCTGCTGGCCGAGAAGCTCCGCTCGTTCGCCGACGCCGACCGGATCCACGAGGAGGAGGTTTCGATCCGCGCGATCGGCCGGACCGAACGCCTTCCCGAGCGCGTCAGGGACGCCATCCGGTACGCCGAGGATCGGACCGGGGAGTACGACCGGTTCGTCCTCAACGTCGCGGTCGCCTACGGCGGTCGCGCCGAACTCCTCAAGGCGACGCGCACCGTCGTCGAGGAAGCCGCCGACGGGGAGATCGACCCCGGGACCGTCGACGCCGCGTTGATCGAGGATCGACTGTACGACCGACCCGTCCGGGACGTGGACCTCATCATCCGGACCGGCGGGGACGAGCGGACCTCCAACTTCCTCCCCTGGCACGCCAACGGCAACGAGGCCGCCGTCTACTTCTGTGCGCCCTACTGGCCCGAGTTCGACAAGATCGACTTCCTCCGGGGCATCCGCACCTTCGAACACCGCGAGGAGTCGTGGCGACGCACCCGGGCCCGGCGCGGGCTGGCCCTCCTCAGGGAGCTGGGCGGCGTCGAACTCGAGGAGGCAAAGCGGGTCGTGGAACGCTTCCGGGACTCGCTGCCGACCCCCGAGCGGGAAGCGTACGACGTCGATGACGTCACGTCTGACCCGGCGTCCGACTGATCATCCTATGGCTTAGCGGATGGAATTTGCGAATCGTTCGCATATTCCCGAAACGTTACAATACTGAATCGGTCCGTACAGGCCGTTCACGAATTAGTCGAAGCAGAGGTTTCAGCTATTTCGGTAGAATCGGGCGCCGGTCTCACGCGTCTCCGGCACCCGCACCGCCGACCACGAGTGTCGGGATATCCGTCAGTCTCACCACACGCTCTGTCGTGCTGCCAGCGGTGGCGATGCGTGAGAACCCGGTCCGGCCCTGCGTCCCCATTACGATGAGGTCGACCTCGTAGTCGGTGGCGGCGTCGACGATCTCCTCGCTTGGCACCCCGCGGCGAAGATGGCGCTCGACGTGGACGTCACGCTCGTCGCCCAGTGCGACGACCCCGTCCAGCGTCTCCTCGCCGGTTGCTTCCTGTTCTTCGACCCCAAAGTCCCAGTGGCCGCTCGGCCCTGCCTGTTCGACGACGAACAGCGCGTGGACGACCCCGCCTAACTGCTCGGCGAGAGACAACGCGTGTTCGACAGCCAGGTCGCCCTGTCCGCTCCCGTCGGTCGGAACGAGGATACGTTCGTACATACAACCCTCAGCGTGCGACACGAGAATAAACACTGGGGACCGGCCGCCGGTCAGTACGCACGCTCTACCTAACGGCCGATTCATCCGACTCCGGACGAAATGAACCGCTATGGATGGTTCTGTGACTCTCTTATAGCGGGCAAATTCCCCCTGTGCCCTTTGGTCCCCGGCGACGTTCGGGTTATTGTTCAAACTCACGATACTTTCAGACCCTTCGCCAATCGACGTTTGATCTACCGGCCAAACCTCCGCTGGCGGTTCTGATACTCCCGCACCGCCCGGAGGTAGTCCCGCTTGCGGAAGTCCCGCCAGTTGACGTCGGTGAAGTACAGCTCCGAGTAGACGGTTTGCCAGATCATGAAGTCGGAGAGGCGCTCGGCGCCGGTCTTGATGACCAAGTCGGGTTCCGAGGGAAACACCAGGCGGTCCTCAAGCAGGTCCCCGTCGATGTCGTCCGGGTCGATGTCGCCGTCCGTGGCGTCCTCGGCGAGCGACCGGACCGCGGCGGCGAGTTCCGCCCTGCCGCCCTGGCCGATGCTCACCTGGATCGGCGCGTCGGCTCGCGAACGGTCGTCCGGGCCCCGGATCGCCATCGGTCGGGGCGCGGACACGGACTCGAACTCGCGGACCAGCGTCGGAGCGGCGGCCTCGTCGAGGACGCTCACCGAGACGGTGACGTGCTCGGCCCCGTAGTCGAACGCCCACCGGAGGAACGATTCTAGCGTCTCGTACGCGCCGCGCTCGAGGAGGTCGCGCTCGGTGATGACGACGGCGACGCGTCCGGGGGGTTCCGCGTCGCTCCACCGGATGCGGGCGGCCAGATAGCGGTCGTACAGTCCCACGGCCTCGCGTACCGTCGGGAGCGGCCTAAACGTCCCGATCCGAACGCGGGGTGCCAATCGAGGGACGCGCTTCGGGAGCGTTAAGTAACCGCCGGGAAAACTGGCGATAGCGTGACCTCGACAGTCCGTCGGGCCGGCGCGTTCGCGGGGATCGCCACGCTGTCCCTTGCGGCGCCGGCGTTTCGTCGGGTGGCGGCCGACCTCGCCACGCCGTTCCTCGAATGGGGCGGCCCCGTGACGTTTGGGATAGTCGCGGCCCTCGCGTTCGTCGCCGACAAGGACACGGTGGGGTTCGAGCTCTTCGCCAGGCCCGGCGACCGGGAGGACGGTCGCCTCTACGGACTGCTGGGGTTTTCACTCTCGGCCACGGGCCTGGGGCTCCTCACCGTCTACGCGGCGTTCCCGACGGAGGCGTTCGTCGGGACGGTCCTGCTGCTCGGATACGGGAACGTCGCCGCACAGTACGTGAAGGGTCGGGGCTACGCCCCGGTCGCCTGGAGCGTCGCGTTCGCGATCGTCGGTGCAGTGGCCGCTTTCGTCGGCCAGACCCTCGCGGCCGCGATCCTCGGGACCGCCGGCGAAAACGTCGCGGACGCGATGGCCGCCCAGGTCCCCACGTTCGTGTTCCTGGCCACGAGCGGGGCGCTGCTGGGGGCGCTCCTCCGGGCGGTCCTCTTCGAGCGCGACGACCCGCTCGTGATGCTCTCGGTCGGCCTCCTGCTCTGGCTGCTCGTCGAACTCGTCGTCGACGTCGGCGTGACCGAGATCGCGATCGCGCTGGGGGTCACGATCGCCCTGGGTTACGTCTCCTACGCCCTCGAGACCGCCTCGATCCCGGGGATGGTCACGGGCGTCCTGCTCGCGCTGCTCACCATCGTCCTCGGCGGGTACGGCTGGTTCGTCATCCTGGTGGCATTCTTCGGCATCGGCGGCCTGGCGTCCAAGTTCCGGTACGACCAGAAGAAGCAACGGGGCATCGCCGAGGATAACGAGGGGGCTCGCGGTAGCGGGAACGTCCTGGGCAACTCGACCGTGGCGCTGGTGGCCGTCCTCGCCCACGCCGCGAGCGAAACTGGGTTGTTCGGGATGGGAACCACGCTCTCGCCGCTTTTCACGGCGGCCTTCGCGGGATCGATCGCGACGGCGATGGCCGACACCCTGTCGAGCGAGATCGGCGGTCTCTACGATCGCCCCCGCCTGATCACCAGCCTGGAAGTCGTCGAACCCGGCACCGACGGCGGGGTGACCTGGCAGGGCGAACTCGCGGGCACTGCCGGGGCGATCCTCGTCGCCGTCACCGCCGTCGGCCTCACTTCGTCGACACCCCCCGTCGGCGTCGTGGTCGTGATCGCCGGGGTCGCCGGCATGACGATGGATAGCCTGCTCGGGGCGACGCTGGAGGGGCGGTACCTCGGCAACCAGGGCGTCAATTTCCTCGCGACGCTCACCGGGGGCGTCGTCGCGTTCGGACTGGCGATGCTCGTTTAAGCGCGGTCGAAACGATCCCGATCGAAAGGGGGTGAAAATCCTGCAACCAGCGTTCACAACCGGCGGTCAACGTTCAAACCCGGCGATCAAGCGGGGTCGAGCTGTGCGGCGGTCAGCATCCTGACCCCCGTCGGACGCTTGGTGAACTCCCCTAGTTCGCGCGCTACCACCCGATCGACGCCGCGCTGGGCGGCGACGTCGAGCACGCGCTGGGTGATGGCGTCGTCGATGATCACCGTCGTCGGCGCCACGTCGGAATCCCTGACGAGGTCGAAGGCATCCGCCGCCGGCGCCTCGTCCAGCACCCCGAGGTCCGAATCGAGGAGGCGGACCGTATCGGTTTCCGCTCCGACCACCTGCGTGACGTGACCGCCGAGCGTGTCGGGGACGGTTTCGGCGTTCTGGTCGTCCGTCCCGGCGTCCGCCGAGGGATCCGCGTCGTCCTCGTCCGTCCCGGTCGAATCCGGGTCCTCGTCGATCGACGGGTCGGCGGGTTGTTCGCCCTCCGGCCCGGGGTCCTCGTCGCCCGGCGCGGTTTCGTCCCCCGTCGGATCCGGCGCTGCCTCCGGCGCCGGCGCGGCGCTCCCGTCTGTCGCCGGTGCGGTGACGGGATCCGACTCGACGATCGCCCGGGCCGACGCGTCGGCCTCCTCGACGGTTTCGTACGGTACTTTCTCCCTGAGTGCGGTGAACACCTCGTGATGCGAGAGGTCCTCGACCGACTTGCCCTCGGGCGCGACGGCGACGTAATCGACGTCGCCGACCTGCGCGAGTTCCCGCAGGATGAGGTCGCCACCGCGGTCGCCGTCGAGGAACGCGGTCGTCGTCCGGGATTTCGACAGTTCGGCGACCGGGTCGGGGACGTTCGTGCCCTCGACGCCGATGGCGTTCTTGATGCCGTAGCGCAACAGCTGGAGGACGTCGGCCCGACCTTCGGCGACGACGATGGCGTCGCTCTCGCCGACGTTTGGCCCGGCCGGCACCCCCTCGTACTCGGTGATCTCCTCGACGCGAACCTTCTCCCTGACCTTCGCGAGGATCTCCTCGCTGCTCATGACGGTGTCGTCGAACGAGGTCATGAGCAGTTCCGTCGCCCGATCGACGACCTGGCGGCGTTTTGCGGCCCTGACGTCCTCGATGTTCGTCACCTCGACGTTCGACCGACACGGTCCGATCCGGGTGATGGTCTCGAGCGAGGCCGCGAGGGTCGCGGTCTCGACCTTGTCGAGGCTCGTCGCGATCGTCACCTCGCCGACCGAGGTGCCCGACTCGCTCGCGACCTCGACGTCGATTCGGCCCACCTTCGAGGACTCCTGGAGGTCCCGGAGGTCGAGTTCGTCGCCGAGAAGGCCCTCGGTCTGCCCGAAGATGGCGCCGACGACGTCACTGCGCTCTACCACCCCGTCGGCCGTCACCTCGGCGTGAATCAGGTATTTCGTTGTATCGTTCATTGATGATCTGCCCCGACTGGGGGCGATGTGATGGTGCCATGAACGTGGTCATGGACGTTCGTCGGTTGGCAATCCCGGGGGATATACCTGTTGACAGCCCCGAACGCGGGCCAGCGTGGAAAGCGTTCGCACATCGATGGGGTGGGAGGCTGCGGGCCGATGGTCGGCGTCCGCCGAGGCCGATCGACCGACGAAAGGATTTTGACTCGCTGGCGGGGACTCGGACTGTCATGGGAATCGACGAGCCGCCGATCGATCCGGGAGCGTTCCTCGAGGAGGTCGAGATGCGCGTGGGCGAAGTCACGTCCGCCGAACCGTTCCCGGAAGCACGGAAGGACCTGTACAAGCTCACCGTCGACTTCGGGGAGGAAACGTTGCGCTCGGCGGCCGGGGTCACGGACAACTACGAACCGGCGGCCCTCGAGGGGCGGCAGGTCCTCGCCGTCGTCAACCTCGGAACGGTGTCAATCGCCGGATTCGAGAGCGAGTGTCTGGTCACCGGCGTCGACGACGCCGACGGAAACGTCGTTTACCTCCGGCCGGAACGCGAAGTGCCGAACGGCCGGCGGGTGTACTGACTGGGGACCGCGTTCCCCGCGTCCACCGAGGGTCAGGCGCCCTTCCAGTAGAGGTAGGCAACGACCGAGACGAGGACGACGGCCCCGCCGACGAAGAAGACGAGTCCGGGCGGGAGTCCGCCGGCCTGTGCGGCCTCGTTCCCCACTTTGACGGCGTCCGTCGCCGTGGTCGTTTCACGGGCGGCCTGGTCGAGCGTCGCGTTGGCGTACTCGGTCAGCGTGCGCTCGGCTTCCGCCGGCGGAGTCCCGGCGGCCGTCTCCTGGGGCGCCGGAGTCCCGGTCGGCATCGGGGTCTCCGTCCCCGCGGCTGCTTCCGTCGCGGTCTCGGTCGCTTTCTCCACTGCGGTCCCGGTTTCTTCGGGGGCCGGGGTCGTCGTGTCGGCGTCCATGATGCCGACCCCGTCGGCCTTCGTGGTCGCCGCCTGGTCCTCTCCCCCGGTCAGGTTGTCACCGCCCAATCGCTCGCTTGCGTCGCCACCGTCGCCGCCGTCGCCGCCGTCGGCCGCGAACTCGTAGGACTCCGGGGATTCCCCGGCACCGCTTCCACCCGGACCGGCTCCGCCGAGGCCGATCTTCCCCCCGACGAAGTCCTTCGCGGCCCGCTGGAAGGCGAGGCTGGCGAGCGCGAGGACGACGACCCCGCCGACGAGTCGCGAGATGGCCGTCCGGAGCCGGGAGGTCTGCTCCTCGCCCGACGCCAGGACGAGCGCGTCCGAGGTCGGGGCGTACACGCTCATTTCATTGCCCCGCGAGGAGTACCACGTGTCGACGACCTCGATGAGCCCCGCCTGTTCGAGGTTGTCGAGGTGGTACCGGACGTTCTGGATCGAGGTGTCGGCCGCCTCGGCGATCTCGCTGGGCGCGTGGGGCTCCTCCTGGAGGGTCCGGTAGATGTCGCGGGCGGTGTCCGAGGACAGCGCGCTGAACACGGCGTCCGCGTCCTCGCCCTCCAGATCGACCACTCGAGGGCCGGCGTCGGGCACTTCGGTCTCGCCTTGGATCGGGAGGAGGCGGGCCATTCCTATCCGGACCTATAGTCCCGGGTATTCAAACCCCTTGTGCAAGGTAAAACGCCGATTGTAGCGAATTATCTCCCTTCAGTCGGTCGATCTTCGGCTGCCCATCGATTCGCTGATTTCTCTCCTCGCCGACGGTGAAACTCGGGTTTCACCGAGCAGTCCAGGGTGCAAAACGCGTCCGTGTCTTCGGGACGATCGCTCGTTCCACCGTCTCGGCGGTGGATCGAGTCGATCGGGGCCCGTCGGTTCGTCGCGTCGTTCGTCGATCCGGAGGGGAGGTTTTAGGGTCGCCAGGACGGAACCCATACCCATGCAAACGCACATCGTGCCGGTGGGGTTCGACTACGACCGGCTGATCGCCCCGCTGGTGCGCGACAAGATCGACGTCGATCGCGTGATTCTCCTGAAGGGCGCGGTCGGGAGCGAGGCAAACGTCGAGTACTCCCGCCATCTCACCGAGAAGCTCGAAACTGACTTCCGGAACCTCCTGGGGGCCGATACCGAGCGGTTCATCGTCGAGGACGTGTACGACTACGACGCCGCCTTCAAACAGGGCTACGACCTGATCAACGCCGAACTCGGCGACCGCGAGGACCCCAACGAGGTCTGGGTCAACGTCTCGGCGATGCCCCGGACCGTGAGCTTCGCGTTCGCCTCGGCGGCGCACTCGATCATGGTGGAACGCGAGGCCGACAGCGACCTGATCCACACCTACTACACGGCGCCCGAGAAGTACCTGGAAACCGAGATGGCCGAGGAGCTCCGCCGCCTTCGGGACCTGGTGGCCGAGGTTGGGGGCGGGGACATCGAGGACGACCGGATCCAGGAGCGACTGGACGCGGCGAACGACCTGCTCGCGGAGTTCGACGAACGCGGGACGACCATCGGCGCCAAGGAGATCGACGGCAACCACATCGTGGAGTTCCCCGTCGCTTCCTTCTCCCGGATCAAGCCCTTCGAGGAACTCATCCTGTTCAAACTCGGCGACGAGGGTGAGTTCGAGTCGGTCAGCGAACTGGCCAAGGCGCTCGCGAACGAGCTGAACGAGGAGTACACCGACAGCTTCCGGTCGAAGGTCATCTACAACGTCGACCGGCTGGGTCCCAGCGAGAAGGGGTACGTCGAACAGGAGCGCGAGGGCAAGTCCCACCGGACTCGGCTCTCGCGGATCGGCGAGCTTTGGGTGCGCGCCCACTCCGACGACGGGCCCGACGTGGAACCGCTGAGCGACTGACCGCTCGATTGTCCCGTGCTCCGCTCCGTCACGTGACGACGTCGATCTCGCGGCCGCACTCGCACCGCCCGTCGAGGTCGACGACCGGGTTCGCCTGGAAGCCGGACCGACGGATCCACGTTCGGCCGCAGTCGGGGCACCGCGTCGAGTTGGTGTCGTGGCCGGGGACGTTCCCGACGTAGACGAACTCCATGCCGGCGTCCGTGGCGATGTCGTGGGCCATCTCCAGGGTGTCGGCCGGCGTCGGTGGACGATCGCGCATCTCGTGATCCGGATGGAACCGCGAAAAGTGCAGCGGTACGGACGGTGAGAGTTCGTCGCGCGCCCACTCCACGAAGCCCCGGATCTCCTCGGGGTCGTCGTTCAGGTCGGGGATGGTGAGGTAGGTCAACTCGACGTGGACGTCGCTCTCGTAGAGGGTCTCGGCCCCGCGGAGCGACGGTTCCAGCCGCCCGCCCATGACCCGGACGTGGTCACGCTCGTCGAAGCCCTTGATGTCGACGTTCGCGGCGTCGAGGTGGGCGCCGACCTCGTCGACGAACTCCTCGGTGAAGTAGCCGTTCGTCACGATGGCGGCGTAAAGGCCCGCCTCGTGGGCCGCCTTCGCGCCGTCGCGGACGTACTCGGCGTAGATCGTCGGCTCGTTGTACGTCCACGCCAGCCCCTGGCAGTCCTGCTGGATGGCGCCCTCGACCGCCTCCTCGGGCGAGACGTCCCGCAGCGTCAGCTCGTCGGGCGCGGAGAAGGAGAGGTGGTTGTTCTGGCAGAAGTCACACGAGAAGTTGCAGGAAGCCCCACCGAAGCTGGCGATCCGGGTGCCCGGCTTGAAGTGATAGAGCGGTTTCTTCTCGACCGGATCGGGCGTGCCGGGCGGGCCGAACGGGCGGTCGTAGACCTTGCCGTAGGTCAGCAGGCGGAGTTCGCCGTCGACGTTCCGGCGCACGTTGCAGACGCCCTCCCGGCCCGGCTCCAGCCGGCACCGGTGGGCGCAGGCCGTACACCGGACCGTCCCCGCCTCGTCCGTCGCCTCGACGAGGTCCGCCGGCACCCCTTCCTCCTCGCCGGCCTGGTTACTCGATCCGAAGTTCATGGTCCTGGCCGTGGATAAGGACTCGGGGCGCAAAAGGATGCCTGACGGGATCTCAGCTCCACAGACCGGGACGGGAGGAGCGGTAACTGAGCCGGACGAGCGCGAGACTCTTCGCCCCGCCGCCGGTCGCATACACCGCACCGTCCACGACGACGGGGCCCATCCCCAGATCCGTCCCCCGTTCGTACTCCCGGTAATCGGTCGCCCACCGGCGCTCGCCGGTTGCCGCGTCCAGGAGCATGAGTCCCGCCCAGGACCCCCGACCGCTCTTCTTCGGGACGTAGACTCGTCCGTCGCCGGCGGCCAGGCCGCTATCGTAGGCACCCGCATACCCCCCGGTCGACCAGCACTCGGTGCCGGTCGAGGACCGAAACGCATACAACCGATCTTCCGTGCCGACGTACGCGTGGGCCCCGTCCGAGGCCACGGTCCTGGTTTCGCCGCCGACCGACTGCTCCCACCGGAGGGAGCCGGTTTTTCGCTCGACGCCGTACGCTGTCCCCGCTTCCGAGGCGAAAAAGACGGCGTCGGCGGCGACGGAGACGTTGGATTTGATCGACCCGGCGGTCTTGAAGCGCCACCGTTCCTCGCCGGTCTCGGCGTCGAGGGCGTAGAGGTACGTGTCGGTGTCGCCGTAGAACACGGTGTCACCGACGAGCGCCGGGGTTCCGACCGTCTCGTGCCCACTCGTGTGTTTCCATCGGACGCTCCCGTCGTCGAGATCGAGCGCGTACAGCGACAGGTCGAAGGGGACGTAGGCGACGCCGTCGTGAATCACCGGACTGCCCCAGAAAAGCCCCGTGTATCCTTCGGGACCGGTCCACGAGGTGCGGCCCTCCCTGGCGTCCAGCGCGATCACCCTCCCGTCGCGTATCAGAACGACCGTGTCCTCGGTGGCGGCAGGCGATCCCCGGGGCTCGTCGATCGTCCGGCTCCAGACGCGGTCTCCAGTTCCGGAATCCACGGCGTAGAACGTCGCGTCCATCTCGTGGGTGAAGACTCGCGTCGACGTCACGACCGGGCGCGTCGTCCCCGACACCCCGTCGATCGGGAACGTCCAGTCGTCCGTCAGCGGTGGGTCGGGAGGACTGTCCGCCGGAACGACGCCGGTTCCGGCCGGATCGCCGGAAGCGGTTCGCCATCCGGCGGTCCCCAGAACCGTCGGCGCGTATTCGCCGCAGGCCTCCGCCCGGCCCCCCGCCGTTCCGTTCGTTCCGTCGTCGACCAGGCCGTTACACCCAGCCAGCGCCGTACCAACCCCGACCGTCCCGACCGCTTCGAGGAAGCGACGCCGGTTCACGCGAACTTCAACACCCCCTTCGCCTGATGACTGAGGTAGAGGGCGTCTCCGGTCGTCGCAGGCTTGGCGACGGGTCGCCTCGCATACACGTCCGTGGCGCGGTCCGGGCCCATGGCACTCGCCTCGGCGAGGTCGCCCCACAGGTGCGTTCCGTCGTCGGGATCGTACGCACTGGCCCGGAGATACACCGCGCCGTCGGTGACCGCCGGTCTGGCGGTGAACGGGAGGGACCGCACCCAGCCACCGCCGCTCCTGGCGGCGTGGTTGACCAGCCGCCACCGTTATCGGACGGGTGTCTTCATTGTTTCGTCGTCCCGAGAACGCCCCGCAACTGGCGGGAGGTTCCGATTGGCAACGCCCGGACGCTCCTCTTTGTCCGGTTACAATAATCGCTTTCCGGGAAGCGTTATGTTCGACGGGCGCTATTGACCATGTCATGACGAAACGCACAGGAGGAGATGGGGGTCTCGTGAACGTGGCGACCGTCGACGAACTCGAGCGCGAGGGGCGAATCGTGACCAACGCCGGGGGCAACTCGATCGTCGTGTTCCGACACGAGGGCGACGTCCACGCGGTCGACCTCCGGTGTCCACACATGGGATTCCCGCTCTCGAAGGGAACCGTCGAGGACGGCGTCCTCACCTGCCACTGGCACCACGCGCGCTTCGAACTCTCCTGTGGGGACACGTTCGACCCGTGGGCCGACGACGTCCCTGCCTATCCGACGGAGATCCGCGACGGCCAGGTGTACGTCCGTCCGGAACCGGAGCGGGACCGCTCGCCGGCCGAGCGCTGGGCCGACCGCCTCGAGACGGGGATGGAGGAGAACCTCCGCCTGGTGATCGCGAAGTCGGTCATCGGGCTGGACGACGCCGGCGTTCCCCAGGCCGAACCGCTCGCCCAGGGCGTCGAGTTCGGCACCCGGTACCGGGCTGACGGCTGGTCGTCCGGACTGACCATCCTCGCCGCCATGGCGAACGTTTTCGACGACCTCCGGCCGGAGGACCGCCGGCGGGCGATGTACACCGGGCTCCGCCACGTCGCCAGCGACTGCGCGGGCGAACCGCCGGCGTTCGACCAGCCCGCGTTCGACGCCGACGAGGTTCCCTTCGAGCGCCTGAAGGGGTGGTTCCGCGAGAACGTCGAGGTGCGCGACGCCGACGGCGCGGAGCGCGTCCTCCGGACGGCCGTCGAGACGTGCTCGCGCGAGGAGGTCGAGGAGATGCTCTTCGCCGCCGCGACCGACCACGTCTACCTCGACACCGGCCACACGCTCGACTTCTGCAACAAGGCCGTCGAAACCCTCGACCGGGTCGGGTGGGAGCGCGCCGACGACGTGCTCGCGAGCCTGATCCCGTCGCTCACCGACGCGACCCGGAGCGAGGAGCAGTCGGAATGGCGTCAACCCGTGGACGTCGCAGGCCTCCTGTTCGACGTCTACGGCGGCGGTCCGAACGAGACCGAGGGGCTAGAAGCGCTCGTCGAGGAAGGCGGAGGGCTAACGGGCTCCGGCGACTGGGAACGCCCCGACGGCTTCCGCGACACGCTCCTCGACGACGACCCGCACGCCATCGTCGACGCGCTGACCGACGCCGTGGCGGCGGGCGCTTCGCCGGCCGACCTCGCGGACGCGGTCTGCGACGCCGCCGCGACCCGCGTCGCGCAGTTCTCGCCGAGCAACGAGTTCTCGGACTGGAACACCGTCCACCACACGTTCACGTACGCCAACGCCGTCCGCGAGGCGACCCATCGGGTCGAGACCGTCGAACTCTACCGGGGCGTCTTCGACGCCGCGATGAACGTCTACCTCGACCGCTTCCTGAACCAGCCCGCGATCCCGATCCCGGACCCGGACGCCGTCGCTGCCGACCGCGATCCCGAGACCGTCCTCGACGACCTGCTCGCCGTCTTCGACCGCGAGGGCGAGGTGAACCGCGCCGGCGAACTGGTCGGCGAGTTCCTCGCAGCCGACGGCGACGTGGCCGACCTGGCCGAGACGCTGGGGGAGGGGCTGCTCCGGGAGGACGCCGGGTTCCACACGCTCCAGGCCTACGAGGCGGGGCTCCGGGAGTACGAACGCGCCCGGAGCGAGCGCGAGCGACGGACCGCGCTGGTCGCCGTCGCCCGGTACCAGGCCGCGCACTTCCCCACTCGTCGGGAGGCAGAGCAGACCTACACCATCGCCGACCGGTTGCACCGCGGCGAGAAGATTCACGAGGCCTGACCGGCCACGAGGCGACCGTCCGTCCGGGGGCCGCCCCTGCGTCGGGGGGCTTTTCCACCCCCGTCCCCAACCGCTCCCCGTGGACCTGCACGTCCGCTACGAGGGCGACGACGACCCCGAGAAGTGCACGGCTCGCAAGCTCGCGCGCTTCGACCTGGTCGAACTCCACCGGACCCACCGCGCGACGCCCTACGGGATCGTCCTGAACCCCCACGCCGAGCGGGCGCTCTCGCCGGCGGACGCCGAGGTGGCCGACCGCCTCGTCGCGCTGGATTGCTCCTGGGAGACGGCGGGCGAGGCCCGGTTCGACCTCCCGGGCGAGCATCGCGCCCTCCCTTTTCTCGTCGCGGCCAACCCCGTCAACTATGGCCGGCCCTTCCGGCTGACGACGGTCGAGGCGCTGGCCGCCGGGCTGATGATCCTGGGTGACCGTCCGCACGCGGACCGAATCCTCTCGAAGTTCACCTGGGGCGAGACCTTTCTCGAACTCAACGCCGAACCCCTCGAACGCTACGCGGCCTGTGAGGACTCGAGCGAGGTGGTCGCCGTCCAGGACGAGTACTTGGTCGACGAGGGGGAGTAGGGGGCCGGACTCGACGACATGACTCGGAAACCCTTATGAGCGGCGGCGGGTTACGGGCGCGTATGGCTAAGTTCGAGGCTGCGGAAGAGCGAACGCTCGAGAAGATGATCTGCATGCGGTGTAACGCTCGGAACTCCCAGCGGGCCGACCGGTGTCGAAAGTGCGGTTACTCGAAACTCCGCCCGAAGGCCAAGGAATCCCGCAGCGCCTGATTTTCCGCAGCGACGCAGACGGAATCGGTCGTCACTCGTCCGGGTATTTCGGTTCCCGACGCTGTGCTCGGTCCAGTGCGCGCTCGATCACCGCGGCCACGTCACCCTCGAAGACGTCGCCGTGACCGGCGTAGAGGCGCTCGACCGTCGGCGGCAGTCGGTCGAGGAGGGTTTCGAGGCTCTGGATCAGGCGCTCCCGCGACTGGCCGGTCCGGTCGGTTCGGCCGAAACTCCCGTCGTCGAAGGCGGCGTCGTTGTAGACCACGACGTCGCCGCTGAAGAGGGTGGTGTCGCTCACGAGGGCGACGTGATCCGGCGCGTGACCGGGCGTGTACACGACCTCGAACCCCTCGTCGCCGATCCGAAACTCGTCGCCGTCGTCGATCTCGTGGGTGCGGTGCGGGTGCTCGGCGTACCCGTATACGGGCGGATCGAACGCCTCGACGACGGCCTCGAGTTCGGCGACGTGGTCGGCGTGCTGGTGCGTGATGACGACCGCGTCGAGGTGGTCGGTGTACTCGCGGATCGGGTCGACGACGCCCTCCATCGCACCGGCGTCCACGAGCGTCACCTGGTCCCCGAGAACGAGATACGCGTTACACGTGAACGTATCGGCATCCTCGGTGACGGAAACGACGTCCATACGCGGCCGTTTCGGCTACGGGGAGAAAACCCTGGTGAAGCCGGACGAACCGTTCCATCGGGACCCAGGTTTCCCCATCGCCCGTGGTATCGATCGATCTCTGTACATATATTGCCGCCGGGCCCCGCATTTTTTATCGTTCTATCCCGTAGGGTTTACTACACCATGGGGTTCGGGAGCTACGACGAATCGGAACAAGATAGACAGGACATCGACGCCGACATCGACGACGAGAACGGCGTCCAGACGGGCGAGGCCGATCACGACGGCGACGTAGAGTACGAGATCGGCGCCTCGAACGACGAACTGCTTGACCGTCTGAAAGACATCAAAGACGAGACGTAGGCTTCGATGAAATCCGGGGCTCGCGTGCTCGGGGTCGCCGAATCGTTCGGGACCGACGCGGAGAAGAGCACGCTGGCCGGCGCCGTCGTTCGGGCGAACCGGGTCGTGGACGGCTTCGCGTTCCGTCCGTGCACGGTCGGCGGGACCGACGCGACCGCCAGCATCGTCGACCTGTATCGGGCACTCGATCGCGAGGACGTCAGCTACCTTCTCGTGGCCGGCATCGCGCCGGCCTGGTACAACGTGATCGACTTGCGGCGCATTCACGCCGCCGTCGATCGACCGGTGCTGTCCGTCACGTTCGAGGAGAGCGAGGGGCTCGAACCGGCACTCCGGGAGGCCTTCTCCGGCAACGCGCTCGACCGACGCCTCGAGACCTATCGCCGACAGCCCGCGCGCCAGCGCCTCACCGTCAACGGGGAACCGATCTTCCTCCGTGCGGTCGGCGCGGACGACGCGACCGCCCGGGACGTCGTCCGGGCGGTCACTCCCGAGGGGGGACGGCCGGAACCGGTCCGCGTCGCCCGCCTCGCCGCCCGGGCGGCCGACGAAATCCGAAGAGCATAGTGGTTCCCAGGCCTGCGTTCCGCCATGGGACGCATGGAGGGCCTCTCCGTCGTCGAGTGCGAGCGCTGCGCCGAACTCTGCGAGTCCCGGAGTCGGATCGTCGACGGCGTCGGTCCGGCCGACGCCGACGTCCTGTTCGTCGGCGAGGCGCCCGGGAAGCAGGAGGACGCCGAGGGCGAACCCTTCGTCGGCCGCAGCGGGAACGTCCTCGACGAACAGTTGCGGGCCGCCGGCCTGGACCGGGAGACGGTTCGGATCACCAACTGCGTGCGCTGTCGGCCGCCGGACAACCGCGATCCGACGAACCAGGAACTCGAGAACTGCCGGGAGTACCTGGACCGCGAGATCGACCTGATCGACCCCGAGGTGATCGTGACGCTCGGGAAGGTGCCCGCCGAACACCTCCTCGGCCGGTCGGTCGCCGTCACGAAGGAGGTTGGCGCGGTCGAGGAGGTCCGGATCGCCGGCACGCCGCGCCGGGTGCTGATCTGCGTCCACCCGGCCGCCACGCTGTACGACCGGAGTCAGGAGGAACCGTTCGCCGAAACCATCGAGACGGCGGCGGAGATCGTCGGCGCGACCGACGGCGGGGGACAGGCGCGACTCGGCGACTTCTGATCAGGACCGCGATTCGTCGTCCGTCTCGTCGGTTTCGGTATCGACGAGGCCCTCCTCGCCGGAGTCGTCGGAATCGATGGCCGTCTTCTCGTCACCGTCGCCGTCGGCGGACCCAACGTCGGGCGTCGGGCGCATGCCAAGCCACTTGCCGGGGTCGCCAAGCCCGCGCAGGAGGTCGAGTAAGCCGGGCGATTCGTGCTGGCCGGGACGGAGCCACGCCCGGATCCGCGTCGACGTGAGTTCGACGGTCAGCACGACGATGACGATCATCATGATGCCCGCCGCCATGACGCCGAAGTCGAACAGCGAGCGTTTGATGGCGATGTAGCGACCGAGTCCACCGGCGCCGACGATACCCAGGCTCACTGCCACGCGGACGTTGATCTCCAGCGAGTACAGCGTCCAGGCGATGAAGGCGGTCGACACCTGGCTCAGCATGCCGAAGCTGACGATCTGCGTCCGGTTCCCGCCGGTCGATCTGATGGCCTCGATCGGGCCGTCGTCGATCTCCTCGAGTTCGTCGGTGAACAGTCGTCCGAGGATACCGATCGTGTCGGTCCCGATGGCCAGCACGGCCCCCACCGGGTTGATGCCGACCAGCGGCACGTAGATGAAGATCCAGACGAGCGCCGGGACCGACCGGATGAGGCTCATGGTGCCACGGAAGATGAAGTTGAACGGGAAGGGGACGACGCGCTCGCTCCCGAGGATGCCGAAGATGAGCGCGAACGGGAACCCGAGGATGGTGCCACAGAGCCCGATGATGACCGTGGTCCCGGCCAGCCCCAGCAACGTCGACTGTCGCTGGCCGCCGAGGGTCGCGGATAGCATGTCGTATCCGGCCTCGGGATGGGTGATGGCGTAGCCGATCGTTCCGACCAGGCCGCTCCAGCCGGTCACCCCGTTCTCGATCGACCACGTCGAGAAGTCGACAAAGTTGGGATTCGTGAACGCCTGCAGGAATTCCAACCAGGTCGGGAGCTGTTTGGTCATCGCGTCGAAGTCGAAGTGGAGGTACTCGAAGAACCCGAGCCAGAAGACCAGTACCACGACGATCCCGAGGAGCAGTTTGAGACCCTGGTGGATCCGTCGTCGTCGGCTGAGTTCACTGAGCTTTCCCTCGACCTGGCTCATGCCTGGACCTCCGTGTCGGACGTCTCCGGAGCCGATTCACGGTCGCCCTCCGGGCGTCCGGAGATCGACTCCCGCGGTTGGCCTTCGCCGGCATCGCCGCCGTAATAGAGGTCGTCCATCACGTCCATCGTCAGTTCGTCGGGGCCGCCGTCGAAGACGACCGAGCCTTCGCGGATGCCGATGAATCGGTCTCCGAACTCCCGGGCGATGTTGACCTGGTGCAGGCTCGCGACCGTCGTCAGGTTCCGTTCGTCGGCGGCCTCTTTCATGTACCCCATGACGTCGCGTGCGGCCTTCGGGTCGAGACTGGAAACCGGCTCGTCGGCCAGTAACAGTTCCGGCTCCTGGACGAGCGCCCGGGCGATGCCGACGCGCTGTTTCTGCCCGCCGCTCATCGATCCCGCTCGCTGACCTGCTTCGTCCAGCAGGCCCACGGTATCGAGGGCCTCGAGCGCCCCACGTTTGTCGCTTTCGTCGTACCAGGTGAGGACGCTCCGGACCCACCCCGTTCGGCCCAGCGCTCCCGTCAGCGCGTTCCGGTACGCGCTCATGGTCTCGACGAGGTAGTGCAACTGGAACACCATCGCGACTTCGTCGCGTTTGCCACCGACCTGCTCGTCGCCGATCTTTATCCTCCCTTCCGTCGGGCGCGTCAGCCCGTTCAGGATGCGAAGAAGCGTGGACTTCCCGGCACCCGACGGCCCGAGGATGACGACGAACTCTCCCTGATCCACGTCGAAGGAGACGTCGTCGAGAGCGACGGTGTCCTCCCCATAGATCTTCGTAACGTTTCGCAACGATACGGATGCCATCGGTTGGTATATCTCCGTTCGGTTTGAAACCGTTGGCGTTCTCGTTCCGGTCGGCTACAGGTCACCGAGCGAGATGCCCAGTTCCTCGGCGACGTTGATCACCGGATCGTAGGTCGCCACCTCTGCCGGCCGCACGTCGCTGAACCAGAGGTCGTCCTCGGTGCCTTCTTCGCCGTCGGCGCCGAGGTACATCTTCTCGGGTGCGTTCTTCAGGGCGTCCACGACCGATTCCTTCTCGTTTCCGGAGAGTTCCGGACTCACGACGATCGGCGCGCGCGGAATGCCGTCGTGCGACTCGACGTATTCGTAGCCCTCTGCGAGGGTCCGGTCGTCGCCGGTGACGGTAATGAACTTGCCGGTGCCGGCGGCGGCGACCTGGCCGTTTTCCAGCGCCGCCCAGGCGGCACCGTGCCCGCCGGCGTACTGGGCGTTGAAGTCCGCGTTTGCGTCCCCGCCGGTCGGGAGACTGCCGATCGAGAGGCCGGCCTGCTTGAGCATGAACAGCGGGTACAGCGAACCGCTGGCCGACAGTCGGTCCGCGAGGGCGACCTTCTTGCCCTCGAGGTCCTCGAGCGACTCGATGTCGCTGTCCTTCTTGGTCGTGATGACGCTGGCGTAATCCCAGGCCCCGTACGCGAACCGCTGGAGTGCGATCTCGGCCTTCTCCTCGTTGACGCCCAGCGCCGCCGCGAAGGGCCCGGTCTCCGCGACGTCGCCGGTTCCGCTCCCGAGGGCTTCGACCACGGCCGCATAGTCCTTGGCGTACGTCAACTCCGTATCGTGGACCTCGTCGCTAAGGTACTTCTTGAGAGGCTGGTACTGTTTCATCATCAGGTCCTGGGGTTCGCTTGGCGACATCGAGAAGTCGATCGTCCCGTCGCCGTACGGTTGTTCCTCGTTACCCGAGGTGCTCCCCAAGTTCCCCAAGCAGCCGCTGATCCCTGCGATACCCACGGTCGATGCAACGCCAACGCCTTTGATGAACTGCCGTCGGTCCACCATGTACAGGGGGAAGCATAACAACTCAACCGATAAAACTTCCCATTTTCTCTTTAGACGGGGCCCTTTGGCTAATTTTCTCAATATAGAAAACGAACCCGGCCCGTCGGCCGTGGGTTTTGGCAGGGCCCGATCGGCCGCCCCGGTCCGAACCGGACGGGCCTACCTGGGAACCGAATCGTGTCGAGGAGCGGTTCGGTCCCGCAGCAGGGGTCCCTCCCCGACGACCGCCGTCGCGTGGTTCCCGGGATCGCCGCCATCGGCGTTCGGCAAGGTGCGGCTCGCGGCGGATCCGGGCCTCTCGGTACTGTCACGTCCGGCGGGTCGGGTGCTCCGTCGCTTCCGACCCGGATCCGGGGTCCATAACAAACGGCCGTTCGATCGCGGTCGTCGCGGCGGGTCGACCGTCTCCGGAACTGGCCGCATCGAGGGAAAGGGACTTGCAACCCCCGGCCTAACGGCGACCCATGCCAGACGGACCAGGGTCGTCCGGCCGCTCGGTCGAGGTCGCCGTGGTCGATTACGGCCTCGGGAACCTCCGGAGCGTCACGCGTGGCCTCGAACGGGCCGGTGCGACCGTCGAGATCACCGACGACCCGGACCGGTTCGCCGCGGCCGACGGGATCGTCCTCCCCGGGGTGGGCGCGTTCAGGGAGGGCGTGGAGAACGCCGGGCCGTATCGCGAGGCGTTGATCGACGCTGCCGACCGGGGCCAGCCGCTGTTCGGGATCTGCCTCGGGATGCAGATGTTGCTGACCACCAGCGAGGAGGCCGATCACGCCGGAGAGGGCGAGGTTCGCGGCCTCGATCTGATCCCGGGGAAGAACGTGCGCTTCGCCGCCGACCGGACGGTCCCGCACATGGGCTGGAACCGTCTCGACGTGGGGCGCGAGCACCCCCTGGTCGCGGGGATCGGTGACCGACGGGACGAGGCCCGTGACGAGGAACCTGGAGCAGGGACCGTCGACGGCCGGTACGCCTACTTCGTCCACTCGTATTACGCGCTTCCGGACGACGAGACCGCCGTCGTCGCCACGACCGAGTACGGCGTCGACTTCCCGAGCGTGATCGCCAACGAGGACGGGACCGTCTTCGGCACCCAGTTCCACCCGGAGAAGAGCGGGGAGGCCGGGCTGGCGATCCTGCGGAACTTCGTGGACGTGTGCGCGGACCGGTGAGTTTCGAAACTGAACTAGTCGATCCGGTCACGGGCGGACGCACGGAACAGCATCTCGAACTCGACGAGATCGTCGGGATGGCTGTACCCTTCGCGTGCCACTTTCTGGAACATCTCGTGGTGTTCGGCACTCAGCGCTAAGACCGCTTCGTCGTCGGTGTCGTCTTTCTCGACGTCCGCGGGGTAGTCCTCGCTCTCGTCGTGGAGGTAGTACAGCGCGGGTTCGTCCTCGTCGAGCCACGCCGTTTCCGCGTTCATCTTCTCGATCGCGAGTCCGCGTTCGAAGGTCCCGCGTTGCTCTTCGAGTCGGTCGGAGTGCGACCGAACGTCGTCGATGCTGTCGGGATCGAGCGGAAGCTTGAATAAGCGGTCGGACGACATGGTTTTTCTTCGGGGATTCTCGTATAAACCGCTTCGGCCGGCGGTCAAGTTGCCCGACAACGGCGGTCCGTCACTGCGATTCAGGGCACCAGCAGGAGCGCCACGCCGACCAGCAGAACGGCCACCGCAAGGACGATCGCGTACCACCGCTCCTGCTCGACGCCGGTCACCGCGAGGACGCCGACGAGCTGGCCGAGGCCGATCCCCGCGATGAGGGCGCCGCCCGCGGCCGTGAGCACGGGACCGGCCCCGATCCCCTCGCTCGTCCCGATGCCGACGGCGACGATCCCGAGACCCAGGAGCACCTTTGCGGCCCCGACGAGTCGATCCCGATCCATGGACGGGGGTGACGGTGCCCCCCTCCGTCACTCCTTCGGTCGGCGATCGACCGCGCGACCGACCCCGCCCGCCTCACAGGAAGTCGCGGACCTCGGAGTACCACATGTCGTGGTGCTCGACGGCCCCGATCCGTTCGGCGATCGCCACCGCGATCGCGTGCCAGCAGAGGTCGGTGGGGTCCTCGGGATCGAGGTTGTACTCCGCGTCCTTGCAGGTACAGCCCCCGTCCTCGACGACGTACTCGTCGCCGCGACCGACGACGACGGTGAAGTCCTTGTACTCCTTGACCCGGCCCTCGGAGACGGCCTCGATGGCCCGCTGGCCGCGGTCGCCGTGGACGGCGATGATCCGCTCGACGACCTCCGAGGTCAACTCGCCGGCCTCGGCCAGCGCTGCCTGCCACTCCTCGACGGGCGTCACGCCGGCCACCCCCGGAGGCCGCGTCGACCGCCCAGAACGGGGTCCCGAGTCACGATCCGGCGTTTCGGCGCGCGCTGACAAAACAGGTTCGGTCGGTCGGGCGCTCCGGCCGAACCCTCCGGGGCAAGCCCGTGGCCTGCGGTCGTTTCGTACCAGCACCCAATTACCCGTGGATCATGCTTATTATCGTCCCGTCGAAGTTATGACCGGAATGAAGGGATCAGACTACTGGAAAATCGGTTCGGCCTGGGCGATCGGTCAGGGACTGCTCTCCGCCCTCGCCCCGCAACTCAGCGTCGCATTGACGAAGAAGATGTTGGGTATGAACTTCGAGAACACCGAGGAGCTCGAGGCCAAACCGGCGTACCGTCGCCAAATTCGTGCGATGGGGATCGGTCTCGCTGCGGCGGGGGCCACGGGGCTCGTGCTGGAAACGATGAGCGAAGAGGACGACGTGGATACCCCGCTCGAGACGTCCTGAAACCAATCACGACGTCCTGACGTCCCGAGTCAGAATCCGGCGGTTCGGAGCGCGCTGAGGAAACAGGGTCGGCTGTGCCGAGGAATTCGTGATCCTCGAGCAAGGGGGTAGCTACCCCGGCCTCGAGAACCATGACCTCGTGGATGGCGGGTCGATCGGTTCCGTGTACACGACGGCGCCCGACGTCGATCACGCCGACGGGGACGGACCTACAACGACGAGCGGAACTCCTCCCTGTCGTCCCACTGCTCGACCCGCTCCCGGAACTCGGGGTCCTTGTCGAATAGTTTCCTCAGGGACGACGCCGTCGCTCGTCTGACGCGATACTCCTCGTCGTCGGCGAGTCGGTGCGCGAGGTCGAGGGCGTGGTCGTTTTCCCGGCCATAGGCACCCCCGATGGCCTTGGCGACGTTCCATCTCGTCCGCAAGTCATCGGACCGGCTCCAGCGATCCAGGTACTCCCGACCCACGTCCGGATCCTTGTTCGCGATGGCGGCAACCGCGAATCCGCCGCAGCTTTTCCGGACGTACTCGTCGGAGTCCGACACCAGGTGGTCGAGTATCCGGAGCGCCGAATCGGCGTGCTCCTCGGGGACGCCCATCAGGCCGACCTCGCAGGCTCGCCGGACGTAGTTGTCGTCGTGATCGACCCACTCGTACCAGGCCGATTCCACCTGGCGGAACGCGTTGGCGTTGACGTATTTGAGCGCCATCGCGACCCGCTCCCGCACTCGCCAGCTTTCGTCCCGCGAGCGTCGTTCGAGATACTCGAGCCGTTCGGCGAGGTCGTCCTCGGCGATCGCTTTCCGGACCCATGCCTCGGCTTTGAAGGCCTTCTCGTCCGGATCGTTCTCCTCGAGGGCCTCGATGTCCTCCCACCCGTGGTCGCGGTAGTACTGGTCCGCGAGGTCGCGGATCTCGGGGAGGCTGTGGCCACGCAAATCCATCCGTTACGTGCCGAGCGATCCACGGTATATATTTTTGAGTATTTCTCAGTCTCTCGCTGCTCCGACAGACGATCGAAGTCGTCTCTCGACCGCCAACGGCCTCGGTCCCCCCGACCAGCTTTCCCCATCGAGACCGCATCGCTTTTCGCCGGCCCGCCGCGAGGGCCATCATGGACGTGAGCGAAGGGAACGTCGAGCTGTCGGTCCCCGAGCAAGCCGAGGAGGGGAAAGGCGAGAACGTGTTCTTCAACCCGGCCCAGGAGTTGAACCGCGATCTGACGGTCGCGGTCCTCCGAACGCTCGCTGAGCGCGAGGGGAAGGCCGAGACCTACCTCGACGCGACGGCTGCCAGCGGTGTTCGCGGCGTCCGGGCGGCGGCCGAAGGGTGGGACGTCACGCTCTGTGACGTCGATCCCGACGCGGCCGACCTCTGCCGGGAGAACCTCGAGCGCAACGACCTCGACGGCGAGGTGGTCCGACGGAACGCGAACGCGCTCATGCACGAGGAGCGGTTCGACGTGATCGACGTCGACCCGTTCGGGACGCCGATCCCGTTCGCGGACGCGGCGTTCTCGGGCGCTCGCCACCTCGTGGCCGTCACCGCGACCGACACGGCGCCGCTGTGTGGCGCGCACTTCGAGAGCGGGGTGCGCTCGTACTCGGCGGTCCCGCGCAACACCGACTACCACCCCGAGATGGGCGTCCGGGTGCTGCTCTCGGCGCTGGCCCGGACGGCCGCCCGGTACGACGTCGGCGTGACGCCGGTGTTCACCCACGCGACGCGCCACTACGTCCGGACCTACCTCTCGCTGTCCCAGCGGGCGACCGACGCGAACGCCGCCGTCGACGAACTCGGCGCCGTCCACCTCTGCCAGGACTGTCTCTACCGCGAGGGCGAGGACGGCCTGATCCACCACCCGCCGGAAACCTGCCCGAACTGCGGGAGCGAGCGGGTCGTCACCGCCGCGCCGCTCTGGCTCGGGCCGATCCGCGACCGCGAGTTCGTCGCCGCGGTCCGCGAGCATGTCACCGGTGAGATGGGGACCGCCGCCGACGCCCGCGACCTCTGTGACACCCTCGAAGCGGAACTCGATCGTCCCACGCACTACGACCAGCACCGCCTCTGCAAGGCCTGGGGCCGGCCGGCCAGCGCGATGGACGAGTTCTTGGACGACCTCAGGGCAGCGGGATTCGAGGCCTCGCGCGCACATTACGGCGGAACGACGTTCAAGACCGACGCGACCGTGGACGAAATTCGCGAGGCCACGGACTAGTCGACCTCCCGCTGGTTTCCGCCCGCGTTACCGGAGCGTCGGATCGGTCAGTTTCTCGGCGACCGAGACCTTGCCACGGCGCCAGCGAACGTAGGCGACGATCGCCGCGATGCCGACGAAACGGGCACCGACGCCCAGGACGCCCGCTTCGGGGCCGAACGCGCCGCCGGTGAACAGGTTCGGTCCCTGCTCGGCGACGGCGATCAGATTTGCGGCCTCCCGGGAGCCACTGACGGGGAAGCCGAGGACGACCCCTTCGACGACGTTCCAGGCGATGTGAAACCCGATCGGTAACGCGAGTCTGCCGGTGAACACGTATCCCGTCCCGTAGAGAACGCCCGCCGCCGTCAGCCCGAGCGTACTTGCGAGTGAGGCGTTGGGATTGTTCGCGTGCAGCGCTCCGAAAATCGCGGCGGTCAGTCCGACGGCAATCGTGACGGCACCTCGTCGTCCGATCGGTCCGAATCCCGCCACGCCGTCGGCGACGTTGGTCAGCAGCAGCCCCCGCGAAAAGAACTCCTCGTAGATGCCGACCCCGACGAATACCACGAGGATCCGGAGCAGGTTCGGCCAGAACCCCGCCACAGGAGGATCACCGTTGACCTCGATCGTGCCCGTGACGCGCACCCAGTCGGCGACGAACATGACGCCGAAGATCGTCACGAGGAGTCCCGTCGCGAGCGCGAGTCCGAACCCGAAGTCGAACCACCAGTCCCGATCGACCTCCATTCCCCAGTCCGAACGCCTCCGGCGGCCGAGAAACACGAGGCCGAGAAGGATAGCGAGGCTGGGTAGTCCATAGCCAAGGATGGGCCGGATCAAGGCCGGGACCAGCCCCGAAACGCCGGTCCCTTCGATCGCCCAGATGACCTCGTACGCGACGGAGGCGGCGACCCACGATCCGACCGCGATGAGCAAGATCCTGAACAGCGCAGTCGGGCGGGATTCGTCGTCGATCCAGACCAGTGAGCGTAGCGATCTCATTCTGGCACCCAAATTCAACATCTGAAACCCTCGGGATTAAAGGTTCGAAACGAATCGGGACAATCGACCCGTAATCGTTCGACGCTCGAGGTGACCCCGGAATCGCGGTCACGAACCGACCGGATAGCGTTTTCATCGTGGCGCGCCAACGGAACGCCGTGAACGATCGCACCGAGGCCGCGGTTTCGCTGGCACGGCGGACGGTTTCCGCGACCCGCGACGCCGAGGTCTCCTTCCTCGCGGCGGCAGTCGCTTACTTCGGGTTCGTCTCGCTCGTTCCCCTCCTGTTGCTCGCGGTGGCGGTCGCGACGGCGGTGAGCGGTGAGGCGTTCGCCCGGGACGTCGTCGAGCAGGCGGGCGCTCTCCTCACCGAGAGCGGACAGGAGGTCGCGTTCCAGGCCCTGTCGACGGGGTCGGGCCGAGGCGGGGCGACGGTGGTCGGCGTGCTCGTTCTCGCGTGGAGCGGCCTGCGGCTGTTCCGGGGCCTCGACAAGGCGTTCGCCTACGTCTACGACGTCGAGACGCCCGGGTCGTTACTCCACGAACTCCGGGACGCGACCGTCGTGTTGCTCGCCGTCGGCGCGGGCGTCGCCGCGGTGGTCGGCGTCAGCACCATCGAGGCCGTCGCGGAGGGGCCGATCGCGGACCTGGTGGCGCCGCTCTCGCTGGTCGGCGTCCTGATCGCGACGTTCCTGCCGCTGTACTACGTCCTCCCGGACGTCGAACTGACCGTGCGCGAGGCGCTGCCGGGAACGGCCCTGGTGGCCGTCGGGTGGACCCTCCTCGGCGGCCTCTACACCTGGTACGCCACGACGGCGGCGAACTTCGCCATCTACGGCGTTCTCGGCGGCGTCCTGTTGCTCCTCACCTGGCTGTACATCGGCGCCATGCTGGTGATCGCCGGGGCCATACTGAACGCCGTCGTCGCCGGGCGAGAAGCGACGGGATGACGGCCGCGTCACCGGGTCCCCCGGGGTCGAAACGGTTTCGACCGGCAAGTTCAAACCGCGCGGGTGAGACGGGACAAAGGAGAATGAGCGAGGACGACAACGCGGCCACCTCGCCATCCGACGACGCGGCTGATCCGGATGACGACGGGGGTACCTCCGATTCGACGGACGGAACGGGGGGTGCCGACGACGGCGCTGACGAGGAGGCCGCCGCGCTCGAGGCCGAACTCGAGGCCCTCCGGGACCGCCTCGAGGGGATCGAAGGCGACGTCGACGACGTGGAACGGGAGTTCGAGGACCTCGAGGACGAGGTCGACGCGTTCGAGGAGGGCATCGAGGACCGAACCGTCCACCGGGAGGAGATCGAGGGGGATCTGAAGCGATACGTCCGCAAGCGCGTCCGCCGGGGGCACGCCCGGGGGTGGGGTCCGTACCTCGTCCTCCTGTACGGGACCGTCATGACGCTGGGTGCCTTCTACTTCCTCCAGGACAGCGCCGGGTTCGCGATCCTCGCGATGATCGTCATCTGGCTCTCGACGCTGGGGCTCTACGCGCTGATGTTGATCGTCGGCGTCGCGTTCAACGTCCTCTCGCTACCCGGCCGCGCCCGCGACGCGGCCGGCGTCATCCTGAACCGGTTCTGAACCAATGAGTCGCGGTACCGGTGCCATCGAGGCGGTGCAGGCCGCCCTCCCCGACGTCGTCGCCGTCCTCGTCGCGGTAATCACCCAGTTCGGCGACGTCGTGGTGTTCGTGCCGGCGCTCACCCTGGTCCTGTGGTTCGGCGACCGCGACCGCGGGGCGGCCCTCGTCGGCGTGGCGCTGGGCGGCGTCGGACTCGTCCTGATCGCCAAGTACGCCCTCGCGTTCGCGCGCCCGCCGGCGAACCCGCCCGTTCCAGTCGAGGACGTGCCGGCCCTGGTCCGTCCGTTCTACGAGGCCGAAGTGACCGCCGACGGCTACGGGTTCCCGAGCGGCCACGCCACCGCCGCGACGGTGGTCTGGGGGTCGCTGGCGTGGTGGCTCGACGTGGGGACGAGAGCCCGGCGGATCGCCGCAGCGGTCGCGCTGATCGTCCTCGTCGCGTTCTCCCGGGTCGCCCTCGGGGTGCACTACCTCGCGGACGTGATCGCCGGGATCGGTTTGGGGCTGGCGTACCTGTTCGCCGTCGCCCGGATCCGCGATCGAATCGCGGGCGACGAACGGCTCTTCCTCTGGCTCGCACTGGGGCTGACGGCCCTCGGTGGGCTCCTCCAGGGCGGCCAGGACGGCTGGCTCGCGGTCGGCGCCGCGTTCGGTGCGACGGTCGGGTGGTCCGCCACGGACGCGCCGATCCAGCCCTGGCCGGCGACCCGCGGGACGATCGCACGGGCGGGTGGACTCTTCGCCGCCGCCGTCGTCCTAGCCGGGGTAGCCGGCGTCGGACTCGTCGCCGCTGGCGTCCCGGACGGTCCCGTGCTGGGGTCCGTGACGGCACTCATCGCGGGGATGCTCCTCGCGACGCCTGGGGTCCCATGGCTCTCGGAGTGGATCGAGACGGGGGCGTGATGCTCCGGTCGGACGGGAACGTCCTATCTCTTCCTTCGATCGATCACCGTGCCGGCCCTCCAGGGTGAGAGTCGGATACCTACTAGAAACGGATATATATCTTAGGTGATGTATTTTCGCACCATGAGTTCCACCACGCGGACGTCGACCTCCGGCGCACGTCGCTCCCTGTTCGCCCTGACGGCCGTCGCGCAGATCCTGTCCGGGTTCGGCGCCGCCTACCTGACGTCCGTGGTGGTACCCGACGCCCGCGAAACGTTCCGGCCGGGTCGGGCGCTGCTGGGATACGCGCTCGAACCGGTCGTGGTCCCCGTCGGTCTGGCGCTCGGGGCCTACCTGCTCGTCCGGCGGATCGGCGTGCCCGGGATCGATCGGAACGCGATCGTCGTCCTGTTCGCGATCTCGTTCGTCGCGTTCTACGTCGGGTTCTGGGGCGTCGCGATCCCGATCCGGTCCGTCGGCCAGCTGCCGCTGCAGGACCACCTGCCGCTCCGAACCCTCTTCGAGTGGGGTCCGTACCTCCCGTACGCCTGGTCGAATTTCTTGATCCCGGGCATCGAAGGCGGCCTCGCGACGCTTGCGGGCGCCGGCGCCGTCGCGCTTCGGAGCGACTGACGTCGCTCCCCGAACCCGACCGACCGGTTCAGAAGGTTTCGAGGTAGCGGTCGAGTTCCCACTCCGAGACTGCGGCCCGGTACTCGTCGAACTCCTGGCGCTTGGCCTCGACGAACTTCTCGGTGACGTGGGGCCCCAGCGCGCGCGTCACGACCTCGTCGTCCTCGAGGGCGTCGATGGCTCGCGCCAGCGTTCCGGGGAGGGTGTCGATGCCGTACTCCTCGCGTTTCGCGGCGTCGAACTCGTAGATGTTCTCCCGAACGGCCTCGGGCGCGTCGAGGCCGCGCTCGATGCCGTCGAGACCGGCCTGGAGCATGACGGCCAGGGCCAGGTACGGGTTGCTGGAGGGGTCCGGCGACCGGAGTTCGATGCGGGCGGATTCGGGCGCTCGCGTCGCCGGCTTGCGGATCAGGACGGAGCGGTTGACGTCCGACCAGGCCACGTAGACCGGCGCCTCGTACCCCGGCACCAGGCGCTTGTAGGAGTTGACCGTCGGGTTGCAGACCGCGGTGATCGCCGGGGCGTGTTCGAGGATCCCCGCGAGGAACTGTTTGGCCGTCTCCGACAGCTGGAACTCGTCGTCCGGGTCGTAGAAGGCGTTCTCGCCGTCCTCGGTGAACAGCGAGAGGTGAGTGTGCATGCCCGACCCGTTGATCCCGGCGATGGGCTTGGGCATGAACGTCGCGTGGAGGTCGTGCATCTCCGCGACGGCCCGGACGACCGCGCGGAACGTGGCGATGTTGTCGGCCGTCGTCAGCCCGTCGGCGTACTTGAAGTCGATCTCGTGTTGCCCTTCCGCGACTTCGTGGTGGCTGGCCTCGACCTCGAACCCCATCTCGTCGAGGACGTGGACGATCTCCCGGCGCAAGTCGGACGCGAGGTCCTTCGGTGCGAGGTCGAAGTACCCGCCGGCGTCGTGCGTCTTCGTCGTCGCCCGCCCCTCGTCGTCCTTCTCGAAGACGAAGAACTCGGGTTCCGGGCCGGCGTTGAGCGTGTACCCCATCTCCTCTGCGCGCTCGAGTGCCCGCTTGAGGACGTACCGCGGGTCGCCGGCGAAGGGGTCGCCGGTTTTCGTGTCGATCACGTCGCAGATGAGGCGGGCGGCGGCGCCGTTCTCGTCGCGAGCCCACGGCAGGACGGCGAACGTCGACGGATCAGGTTCGAGGCGCATGTCCGACTCCTGGATGCGGACGAACCCCTCGATCGACGATCCGTCGAAGTAGATCCCCTCCTCGAACGCCTTCTCGGCCTGGCTGGCGGGGATGGAGACGTTCTTGACGGTCCCCAGGATGTCCGTGAACTGGAGCCGGAGGAAGTCGATGTTCCGGTCGTCGATCGCGCGGAGCACGTCCCGTTCCCCTTTCGACTCGTTTTCAGACGTCATCTTTCTCGACGATTCCCTCCATGGTTCCTTCTACTAAAACTCTGTTGCTTGTTCTATCGTCTTTATTTACTCTCTAAAGTAAACGTTCGTTAAATTCTAATGTCCGGAGCGACTCTGCGGACGTAATGACCTACGAGAACCTCGACGCGAGACTGGTGAACGCCCTCATGGGCGACGGTCGGGCGAGCCTCCGCGAGATCGGCGAGCAGCTGGACGTCTCGGTGACGACCGTCTCGAATCACCTGTCCGACCTGGAAGAGGCCGGCGTCATCCGCGGGTTTACCCCCCGGATCGATTACGGCGCGCTCGGGTACGACGTCACGGCGGTCCTGCAGCTCAAGGTCGAGGGCGAGGCCCTTCCCGAGATCACCGAACGGCTCGCCGAATACGACGGGATGATCTCGGTCTACGAGGTGACGGGCGACTACGACGTCATCGCGATCGGCAAGTTCGAGGACACCGACGGCATGAACCGACAGATCAAGACGCTGCTGACCGACCCGGACGTCAAGGAGTCGAACACCAGCGTCGTGCTGAACGCGGTGGTCGAGAACGAACAGTTCGAACTGGACCTTGAGGGCGAGGACTGATCCCGGTCGGCGAGGCGAACGGAGCCCGGAACGGAACCGAACGGAACGGCGGCCAGACGCGGCCTCCGGCCGGCGCAAGGGTAATACGACTGCGATCCTTGTCACACTGTAACTATGGACGTACGGGTACGCGGGGCGGTGCCCCCGGATCCCTTTCTGAGCGCGCGGGGCGTGTTCGAGACCGAACACGACCTCGAAAAGCCGGTGTGGATCGAGGTGCAGGACGACCCCGACGAGCGGACCTGGACCGGACACCACGACGATCACCACACCCTGAACATCTCGCGACAGGCGGCGACGAGCGCGATGGCGCGCGAACTCGCGCTCCACGAGTACGCTCACATGCGGCGCCACGAGGAGGCCCACCCCTCCCACGTCCAGCCGACGGGGGAGGTGCTGTACCTCGCCCTGGCCGGACGCGAGGTCGAACGCCGGCTGATCTCCCACTGCTACCAGATCGCCAACCACATGAAGGACGTGTACGCCGACGACATCACCCTCAGCGTCGGGCCGGGGCACAAGCTGGTCGACTTCTTCGAATCGGCGCTCGCGGCCGCCGTCGCCGACGGTCCGGAAGCGTCGCCGTTCGGGGAGTCCCGGCTGGCATCCACTGGGGCCGACCCGGACATCACGGCCGTCAACGCGGCCTTCGCGCTCGCCATGGTCGAGCGACACGACCTGGTCGGGGAGGACCACCGCCTCTACGACCTCGCGCGCGTCGCGGCCGACGACGCCCCGGCGGTCGACGTCGACCGATTCAGGCGCCGGTTCTCGACCCTCGGCGTCGACCCGACCGAGAGCGAGTACCGGAAGTCCCTCGTCGACGTCACCCGTTCGTACGTCCTCGCCGGGCAGCAGGGAGCCGACTGACGGTCATTCCCCGCTCCTGACGACGGGACCTCCGACCAGCCACAGTCCCACGCCGCTCACCAGGAACGCACCCCCGAAGGCAGCCACGGCGGCGAGCGCCGAAGTGGCGTCGGCGAGGACGCCGCCGGCCAGCGAGAGGGGCGTCCGGACCAGACCGAAGACCATCGACGAGGCGCTGATGACCGTCGCCCGCCCCGCCGATCCGACGTGCTCGTTGAGGTGGGCCTGCGTGACGGGTCGGACCAGCGGGTCCACGCCACGCATGGCGAAGAACGCCGGGAAGGCCAGGACGGGCAGGGCGAGCGGGACGATCATCAGCGCGGCGGTGCCGACCGGCAGAAATAGCAGGGTGCGGCGCCGACCCAGTGCGTCCTCGACGACGTCGGCGTAGTAACTCGCCACCGCCGCGACCGCCGTGAACGCCGCGTAGAGGAACCCCAGGGTCGCGGCCGGCGGCACGCCCTCGACGGTCTCGATCCCCGAGAGCACGTCCACGGCGATCGGCTGCACGTAGAGCTGGGCGGCGGAGACGCTCCCGAGCGCGAGCGCGGTGTAGCCGACGAACGATCGCAGGGAGGGTCCCGACAGCGTGCCCCAGACCAGCCCCACGATTTCGTCCGTTTCGATCCGCCGTCGCTCGGCCGAGCCGGGTTCCGGCAAGGACAGCAGGACGGGCACGCCCAGCAGCGTCAGTCCCGTCGCCGCGACGAACGGGAGGCGCGGGTCACCGACGTAGAGCAGGCTCCCGACGACCATCGTCCCCGCGCCGATCCACCGGTTGATCGATTCGCCCCGGCCGCGGACCCGGGTGAACGCCGACTCGTCGAGGCGTTCGGCCAGCGTCTCGTAGAGCCACGCGCTCTTGCTTCCCGAGTCGAACGTGAGCCCGGCCGCCCAGAACACGTAGAGGACGACGAACGCGGGGAACGTTCCCGCGACGACGAACCCGATCAGCGAGGCGGCCTTGCACCCGGCGCCGATCACGAGGCTATTGCGATGGCCCACCCGGTCGCCGACGTAGCCCGTCGGGACCTCGCCCAGGACCACGAGCGCCGAGTACAGCCCCGAAAGCGCGCCGAGTTGCGAGAACGAGAGCTCCCGGAGCAGGAAGATCGTGAAGATCGGCGTTACGAACCCGACGGTGGCGGTCGCTCGATACAGGTAGTACCGGCGGACGACTCGCGACGCCCCCGTTGCTTCCGTCACGCCCGTGGCGACGGCCGGTCGGCCCTAAAGCGTTCGCTAAAGCGAATTTTTGTCGGCGCGACGAGGGGCGTGATGAGGCGCTCGAACGGGGCGGAAAACGGACTTACCGCGCGGCGGCCGCGACGCGCTCTTTCTCCTCTTTCTGGCTGACAGCGTAGGTCTGGACGTCGTAGTTGGCGGCGCCGACGAGCTGGTCGGCCAGCGCCTCCTGGGCGTCCGTCGGGGTCTTGAAGGCGTCCCGGTAGGTGCCCTGCGCGAGGAACATCAGGGCCTGATCGACGCGGCGCTGCGGGGCGACGTCGACGGCCTTCGGAACGGAGATGCC